>DASXRA010000093.1:0-21426 GCA_036506855.1 Jatrophihabitantaceae bacterium | reverse complement strand
CGTCGGCGATCCCGCGTGCAGCACCACGCAGGACGGCGAGTAACGCAGACGGCGTCGCGGACTGAACTCGGCGGGCAGCAACTCGCGGTAGGCACTCGGCAGGTCGCCGTTGACGACGACGACGTCGGCCGGGATGCGCTCGCCGGCGGCCGTCACGACCGCGCGGGCACGCCCGCCGCTGACCTCGATCCGCGAGGCGCGCGTGGCATAGCGCAGTGCAACACCATGTTTCGCGGCCACGTCGGCCATTGCCCGAGGCACAGCGTGGATGCCACCCAGCGGGAAGTACACGCCGGCGACGCAGTCCAGGTACGGGATCACGGCGTAGATCGCCAGTGCCTGCGCAGGGGCCAGCCCCGCGTACATCGCCTGGAAGGTGAACACCCGGCGCAGTCGCTCGTCGCGCATGAACGAGGCGACCTTTGGCGCGAGCCGGCGGAACGCGCCCATCCGCACCAGGTCGAGCAACGGCCGGCCGAGCAGGGCACGCGGCGAGTCGAGGTTGCGGTCGATGAAGTGCGGCAACTCGATGCGGTACAGCTCACGGGCGAACGCCACGAACCGCCGGTAGCCGTCGGCGTCGTGCGGGCCGCAGAACGCGGCGATCGCGTCGGCCATCGTGTCCGGGTCGGCGTGGACGTCCAGCGCTGAGCCGTCCGCGAACCGCGCGCGGTACGCGGGATCGAGGCGGCGCAGGGTGACCCAGTCGTCGAGCGATTCGCCGACGGCGCCGAGCGCATCGTCCAGCAGCGACGGCATCGTGAGCACCGTTGGCCCGGTGTCGAACGTATAGCCGCCGTCGCGGAGCACGCCGGCTCGCCCACCCGGCTCGTCGTCGCGTTCGAGCACGATGACCTCGCGGCCCGCCCCGGCAAGGTGCAGCGCCGCCGACAGCCCACCAAGGCCCGCGCCGATGATCACGACGCGATCCGTACGCCCAGGTACGGTCCGCACGGTTCTCACGTGTGGCGCTCGGTGGCGGCAATCGCCAGCCGCTCGAGCACCTCGCGGGCGTCGGGGTTGATCGCGGACGTGTCGAGAGCGGCGCGCGCCTGCGCCGTCCGCTCGGTGATCCGCGCCTCGACCTGGTCGAGGGCTCCGGTGGCGACGAGCACGTCGCAGATCGCAGCCACCCCGTCGTCGTCGAGGCTGCGATCACCGAGGCCGTGCCGCAACATGGCAGCCTGCGTGTCATCGGCCGCGTCCATGGCGAGCGCGACCAGCATCGTGCGCTTGCCTTCGCGCAGGTCGTCGCCACTGGGCTTCCCGGTACGGCCAGGATCGCCGAAGATGCCGAGCACGTCGTCGCGCAGCTGGAACGCCTCGCCCAGCGGCATGCCGTACGCGGCGATCGTGTCGACCAGGTCCGGCGACGCACCTGCCGCGGCAGCCCCGAACTGCAACGGCCCCTCGACGGTGTACTTGCTGGTCTTGTACTTCGCGACGCGCAAGGCGTCGTCGGCAGAGAAGTCGCCGCGTGCCTGGACGAGCACGTCGAGGTACTGCCCGGCCATCACCTGCTGGCGCATGTCGTCGTAAACGGCACGTGCACGCCGTCCGGCCGCATCGTCGAATCCGGCGCCGGCAAACATCGCGTCCGCCCAGGACAGCAGCAGGTCGCCCACGACGATCGCCGCCGCCGTGCCGAACACGCGCGGGTCGCCGGTGAACCCGCCGCGCGCGTGCAGTTCGGTGAAGCTCGCGTGCACCGAGGGTCGGCCTCGCCGGGTGCCCGAGCCGTCCATTACATCGTCGTGGATCAGCGCACAGCCGTGCAGCAGCTCGAGGCTGGCCGCTGCGGTCACGATCGGATCGTCGTCGGTCGCCCGGACGCAGCGCCAGCCACAGTAGGCGAATATCGGGCGTAACCGCTTGCCGCCGTTGAGCACGAAGCTGCGCGCGGTGCTCGTCAGCGGCCCCAGGTCGTCGCCCAGGGCCGCGAAGCGGTCGGCGCGAGCGTCGAAGAAACTGACCAGCTCCGCATCGACTCGCCGGATCACCGAGTCGAGGTCGATCACATCGCGACACTACGCTGAACGCCATGTCACGAACGGTGCGGGACGCGCTCGCGAACGGCCGTCCCACTTTCTCCTTCGAGTTCTTCCCGCCGAAGAGCCCCGAGGACGAATCGCGGTTGTGGCAGACGATCCGGCAGCTCGAACCGCTGCACCCGTCGTTCGTGTCGGTGACCTACGGCGCCGGCGGCTCGACCCGCGACCACACGATCGAGATCACCGAGAACATCGCGTCCGACACCACACTGCTGCCGGTCGCGCACCTCACCGCGGTGAACCACTCGGTGGCCGAGCTCAGGGCGATCATCGGGCGGCTCGCCGACGCCGGCATCACCAACATGATCGCGCTGCGTGGCGACCCGCCGGGCAACCCGAACGGCGAGTGGACCACCCATCCCGAAGGGCTGAGCTACGCCTACGAGCTCGTCGAGTTGCTGCGCGCGCACGGCGACTTCTGCGTCGGCGTCGCGGCGTTCCCGTACAAGCACCCGCAGTCGGCCACGGTCGAGGACGACACCACGCGGCTGATCGAGAAGTGCCGCGCGGGCGCCGACTACGCGATCACCCAGATGTTCTTCGATGCCGACGACTACCTGCGCCTGCGCGACCGCGTCGTCGCCGCGGGGTGCGACGTGCCGATCCTCGCCGGGCTGATGCCGGTCACGACGATGCGCACGATCGAGCGGTCCGAGCAACTGTCCGGGGCGCCGTTCCCGCCCGCGCTGGCGGCCAAGTTCGAGGCCGTCGCGGACGACCCGAAGGCGGTTCGCGCGCTCGGCATCGACGAGGGCTCGAAGCTCGCGCAGCGGCTGCTCGACGAGGGCGTGCCCGGCCTGCACTTCATCACGTTCAACTTCTCCAAGGCCACGCGCGAGGTGTGGGCCAACCTGGCGCTGCCCACGCGTCGTTGACCGATCCGTACGTGGCCGTATGGTCGCGGCTGCACGGCGGCCTGCAGCCGTCGGCACTTGTCCGGCGGTGGCTCCGCCTCATGTGGACGCTCGCGCGCCCGATCGCTCGCGTGCCCCCGACTGCGATCACCATGGCCGGTGCGGTGCTCGCCGTCGATGCGGCGCTGTTCGCCGACCGCCTGCCGCTCGCCACGCTCGGCCTGATCCTGGCGTCCGCGCTGTGCGACGGCCTGGACGGCGCGGTGGCGGTCGTCTCCGGGCGGGCCAGTCGCGTCGGCGCGGTCGCGGACGCGCTCGCTGACCGGATCGCCGACTGCGCGTTCGCGCTGGCCATGTGGCGGTGCGGCGCCCCGCTCTGGCTGGCAGGTGCGGCCGGCGCGTTGTCGCTCATCCACGAGCTGTCGCGTGTCTGGCCGGGCGGGCGCCTGCGCACCACGATCACCGTCGCCGAGCGCCCGACCCGCGTCGTCTGCGCGACCCTTGCCGCGGCATCAGCGGCGGTGAGCGACGCGTCCTGGCCGCCCACGGTATGCGCTGCGGTGTGGGTCGGCGCCGCGCTGATCGGCTTGGGCCAGCTGGCCCGTCAGACGACCTCGTAGCCGATGTGCGCGGCGGCGGCGACGATCCAGCCGCGCGTGCCCGGGTCGGCCATCGGCCGGCTGAACATCGGCTGCGGCGGGAAGCTGTCGCGGGCGGCGGTGAACAGGGTGACTTCGGGCTCGCCGGTCATCGCCGAGATGTGCCACAGGCCGTCCAGGTCGGGCCACCTGGTGTAGATCGTGCGCGACCAGCTCCGGCACAGGTCGTGCGGCCCGGTGTTGAGCAGGTGCGACGCGCCGTTGCGGATCGGCCACCTGCCGGCGAGGTCGAGCAGTTGCAGCGGACGCGCGGGGCGCCATGCCGTGAGGTACGGCGCCCCGCGGGCGGTGTCGACCACACGCCGGTCCTGGAAGACCTCCGCCAGGCAGGTCGCGATGTCGAGCGCGCCGTAGGTGACGCCGCGGTCCTGCAGGTGCGGCGGCGGCTCGTGCGGGTCGAAGCGGGCGTGCGACGGCCCCCAGTACCGCAGCCCGTTCCACGGGATCACGTTGTCGCCGGCGGTGCGGTGCAGCCGCCAGATCACGGCCTGCTCGGCGAGCGCGTAGAAATCGCTGTCCTCCCGCTTCAGCGCCTCGGGCGCCGGCGGGAGAGGCAGCTTCACCACAGGTCGAGATCCGCCGCGTGCGCCCTCACCTGCTCGGCGCTGCCCCCGGACAGCAGCCAGTCGCGCGGGCTGACCTTGCGCCCGCGCAGCCGCAGGTCGTCCTGCGGCGTCGTCATGAAGCCCTCGACCTCGCGCGGGTGCATGCCCTCGGGCAGCGCCTCGACGAGCGCGGCGAGCCCGGGCAGCGGGCGCAGGTCGTCGTCGAACTGCCACTCCGGCAGCCGCAGCGCGCGCCCGACCCGCACGCCGTACAGCGCGTGGTTGCGGACGCGATGGCGGATCCGTGACGTGTCGACGCCCCATTTCGCGGCGATGTCGCCGACGGTGTACGAGCGGCGGAGCAGGTCGAACTCGATGCGGGCGCGATCGACCGCGACGTGCTTCGGCTCGCCGAGCGCGACTGCGGCCGCAGGGTCGACGCCGCTGTGCTCGGCCAGCACGGCCTCTTCGGCGGTGCTGAGCGTGACCGTTCCGGCGCGGGGTTCGCGGGCCAGGGCAGCGCGAAGAGCGGACACGAAGTCCGACTCGCTGCTCGTCACGCCGAACTCGTCGAGCAGCCCGGCGACCGTGGTTGTCGTCATGCGCACAGTTTACGACACCGTCGCAACCCGTGCGCTCGGCTGCTAGGCCGGGCCGATCAGATTCGCGACGATCTTCGCAGAGAGGGCGACGAGCGGTAGACCGCCCCCGGGATGGGTCGAGCCGCCGACCAGGTAGAGCCCGCGAATCCGCGAGGCGTTGTGCGGACGCCGCACGCTGCCGCGCAGCCCGTGCAGCGCGGCGCCGTGGATCGCGCCGCCAGGGGCGCCCGCGCGTCGCTGCAGGTCAGCGGGGGTGAGGGTGTGGCTGAACACGATCCGCTCGCGAACCGGCAGCCCGCGAGCCGCCATCAGCGACAGCACCCGCTCGGCGTACCCGGACGCGAGCCCCGCGCTGTCCCAGTCCAGCGCGCCGCGCGCGCCGTCACGTCCGTGCCGCGGGGCGTTGACGAGCACGAACCAGGCCTCGTGCCCGGCCGGGCGGATCGCCGAGTCGTCCGGCGCGCAGATGTACACGACCGGATCGGTGACCGGCCGCCCGGGACGGCCGAAGACCGCGTCGAACTCGGCGTCGTAGTCGGCATCGCCGAACAGCACGTTGTGGTGCGCGAGGCCGGGTGTGCGTCCGCGCACGCCGAGCAGCAGCGCGAAACCGCTGAGCGAGTCGGACGTCGGCACCAGCCGCCGCGCCGGTTCGAGCAGCTGCCGGTACACGAGCGCGGCGTCGACGTTGGCCACGACCGCGTCCGCGTGTATGGCCGAACCGTCGACCAGGCCGACCTCGTCGACGCGTCCGCCCGCCGTCGTTATCCGCGAGACGCGCGCGCTGGTGTGGATGACGGCGCCGAGCGTGCGGACCCGCGCCTCGAGCGCATCGACGAGCCGGTGCATGCCGCCCTCGACGTACCAGAGGCCGAAGGCGTGTTCCAGGTAGGGGATGACCGTCAGCGCGGCCGGGGCCTGGCGTGGGTCGGATCCGACGTAGGTGGCGTAGCGCTCCAGGATCATGCGCTGGCGTGGATCGTTCAGTGCGTGGTGCGCGACGTGGCGCAGCGTGCGTCCGGGCGCGACGGCCGAGATGTCGCCCAGGTGCATGAGCTGCCGGGCTACCGCGTGGGCGGTGAGCGGACGGCCGAGCACCGGCCGCTCGACGGCGTCCCAGATCCGCGAGCCGCGCGCGACGAGCGAGGACCAGGCCGCCCCGGTGCCAGCGCCGAGGGCCTGGTCGAAGCGCGCCTCCTGCTCGTCGAGGTCCCTCGTCGTCGTGAGAACCGCGCCGTCGGCGAAGCGGTAACGGACGAACGGGTCGACGGCGCGCAGCTTCAGCACCGACGCGATCGGATCACCGGTCGCGGCGAACAGGTCGGCGAACACCTCGGGCATGGTCAGCAGCGACGCGCCGGTGTCGAACCGGAACGTGCCGGCCGCCGTCCGGTGCTTGACGATGCCCATCTTGCCGCCGACCGTCTCGGCCGCTTCGAGCACAGTCACGTCGTGGCCGAGCGCCGCGAGCCGGGCGGCGGCGGCCAGCCCGCCGATGCCCGCGCCCACGACCACGACTCGCGCCATGCGCAGGATCCTGCCCTAGCCGCGCGGGCCGCGCGCGCTCACGACACGCCCCTTCCACACCAGCGTGCCGCGCCGGCGCGCGCGCACCGACTTGGTCGTGAGCAGGCCGAGCGCGGCGACCGATGCCGGATGCGCGAGCGCGTCGGGCCAGGCGCGCGCGCCGGTCGCGCGGGCGGCGATCACCCGTCCGGCAACGCCCGCCGCGTAGCCGATCGCACCGGCACGCGACCCGCGTAGCGCGGCGACTGCCGGTACGACATAGGCGGTGACCAACAGGCCGACGACGGCCGCGGCCCCGGCGGGCGTGCCGAATGCCGCCCACAGCGACTTGGCGTACCCCTCGCGCAGTTCTGGCCAGCCGTCGTACATGCGGCAACTCGCCAGCGCGGTGCCGTCGACGATGCCGCCCCGTCCGCCGGTGCGTTTGACCGCCCGGACGAGGGCGAGGTCGTCGAGCACGTCCGCGGGGGCGTGCCCTCCGGCGCGCTCGTACGCCTCGCGACGCACGGCGAGGAACTGCCCGTTGGCCGCGGACAGCGAGCGACGACGCGACGACTCGGCAAGCCGCAGCGGCAGGAACGTCAACCACGACCATTGCAGCAGCGGCTGGACGAGCCGCTCGCCGGCAGTCGTCGCGATCTCGCGCGGGTACGGCGAGACCAGGTCGAGGTCGTGGCGGCGCAGCAGATCGACGGCGGCGGCAATCGCGTGCGGCTCGAATCGAACGTCCGCGTCGGCGAAGACGAGGACGCGGCTCGTCGCCCGCGCGCTGTGAGCGAGTTGGCGGCACGCGTGCGGCTTGCCCAGCCACCCGGGCGGTGGGGGAGTGCCGCCTAACACTCGAACGCGCGGGTCGTCCGCCGCGATGTCGAGCGAGATTTCCCTTGTCCGGTCCGATGATTCGTCGTCGAGGACGATGATCTCGAGCCCGTCGCCGGGTTGCTGGGCGAGCAACGTGCGCAGGCACTCGGCGATGTTGCGCGCCTCGTCGCGGGCCGGGATCAGCACCGAGACATCGGACAGGGGACGGTTCGGATGCGCGGCCGGACGCCGCAGCAGCCGCGCGTTGACCGCGGCGTGCACGGCCCCGCACACCGCGAGGAACGCGCCGACGTGAGCGAGCCTCATCGGACGGCCTCGGCACGAAGCCGCAGGGCCAGCGGCACCGCCACAGCGCCCATGCCCAGCGCGCCCCACAGCGCCGCCGCCCGTAGATCCAGGAACGCCAGCTGAGCGAGCACCGACGACGCGTACGTCCACAGGTAGAGCACGAACATCCAGCCGTCGCCGGGCCGCGACGCCGACTTGCCGAGAATCCCTTGCACCACAAGGGAAATCAGCAACGACACGACGAGCCACCCGGCGAGATCGGTCAGCGGCACGGTCTCGACACCCGGCAGGTGCGGGCTCGGCGCGGCCCACCGCCAATGACCGGCGGCGACCATCTGTGGATCGAGGAACAGGTCCCAGGACGCGAGCGCCCACGTGCCGACCAGGACGCGAGCCGCCGTCGAGGCGACGAGCAGCCGGGCCACCAGCGCGGCCGGCCACGCCATCATTGCCCAGGCCAGGGCGACGACGGCGGGCACGCCGGCGATCGTCGGTCCCAGCGAATCGGCGTACGCGTAATGGCCGAACGGCATGCCGGTGTGGACGCCCACGATCTCGGCGGTCAAGCCGACACCCGCAGCGGTGACGCAGCACCAGACGCCCCGCCCGCCGTACCTCGCCCGCGCATGGCCGGCCGACGCCGCCGCGAACGTCACGACCGTGGCGATGGTCAGCCGTCGTCGGGCGTCGCCGTCGGTGAGCGGGTAGCTGATCTGCAAGGCGACGGTCGCCAGCACGAGAACGCCGACGGCTCCGAGCAGTGCGCGTCTGGCCGCCAGGTCAAGCGGGCGCGGCATCGTCCGGCCCGGCGCTGCGAAGCGGCAGGCGGGCCCCGAGGATCGCGAACGGGCGCGCGTCGCCGGGGAACCGGTGCCCGCGCGCCAGGTCGACGAAGCCGAGCGAGCGGTAGAGCCGGAACGCGCGAGTGTCGGCATCAGGCGTCGACAGCAGCATTGCCCGGTGGCTGAGCTCGGCGGCGAGCGACGTCAGCAGCCGCCGGCCGATGCCTGTGCCCTGGTACGCCGGCAGGACGTGCATCTCCGACAGCTCGAACCCGTCGCGAAGCCAGTCGTCGGCGGTCTGCCTCGACACCGCCCGGCGGACGAGGTCGTGCCACCACTGCCCGGGCGCTGACGTGTAGCCGTAGCCGAACCCGACGAGCCGCCCGTCGGTGAGAACCGCCGCCCGGCAGGCGAACCCGTCGTTGGCGGCGTGGCCCCGCGCGGTGACCGCACGCTGCGTGCCCGCGTAGGTTGGGTAGTTCATCGCGAGAACGTAGATCTCCATCGCCTCGTCGATGCGCTGGGCGAGCTGCGGGCCGGTCCAGGACTCGATCCAGACCCCGGGGGACGGTTCGCGGGCGGCGCTCACCGCATGCCGTCCAGCGGATCGCGACCGTCGAGCGAGCCGGACGCGCTGAGCACCCCGAACCGCGCGAACAGCTCCTCGGCGTACCAGCGCCGGGCCGCGGTCTGGGCGATGGCGCCACGATGCGCGGCGCCGCCGTGCGCGAACTCACGCATCGACGCGGCGTCCTGCCACACGCTGAACGTGCCCTGCACGCCGAGCGGGGCCTCGCCGATGCCGAACGCGACGCGCAGCCCGGGCCGTCCCCGCAGGTCGGCGGCAACTGCGGGCACGGAACGCCAGAACCCGAACGCCCGGCGCGGTACGAGGCGGGCACGGGTGACTGCCACGACCGGGCCGTCCCAGGCCGTCGCGTCGCCTGCCGCGAACGGCGTGCGCCGCGACCAGCTGCCCCGGCTCGCCAGCGGGCGCAGTCGCGCCTGCCAGCATTCCGTCGAGCGCCTGCGCCAGCGCTCCAGCATCGCGGACTCGCCGAAACGGTGCGCGGCATCGCCGGAGCGCCACGTCACGAGGAGCACCCATCGAGTCAGGTCGGCGTCGCGGATCGAGAAGCCCCGGCTCGTGCCCAGCAGCTTCGCGAACACGACGCCGTCGGCGGATCGGACGCGACCCCGGTCAGCAGCGACGGACGCCAGCGCCACCGGCACCTGACGTGCTGCCACCCGCCACACATGCACCGTCACGACCTCGGCGCGCTCGATCATGCGAGCACACGCTACGCGCGCCGCCTCGGGGATCGCGCGACGAGCCACCGCCCGCCGAGACCGACGGCGAGCACGCCTCCGGCGGCGGCAATCGACACCGGCGGCAGCGTCACCGCGAGCACCACGCAGCCGACCATGCCGAGGACGTTCAGGGCTCGCGGCCACCGTCGTTGATCGGGCGGTTGGGTGAACGCCGACGCGTTCGCGATCGCGTAGTAGACGAGCACCCCGAACGAGGAGAAGCCGAGCACGCCGCGCAGATCGGTCGTCAGGACGAGCGCGCCGACCACGGCCGCGAGCGCGAGCTCGGCATGGTGCGGCACCCGGTAGCGCGGGTGCACCGCGCCGAGCCAGTGCGGCAGGTCGCCCTCGCGGGCCATAGCCAGGCTGGTGCGGCTCACTCCGGCGAGCAGCGCGAGGAGCGCGCCGAGGCTGGCCAGAGCGGCACCGACTCGCACGATCGGGACGGCGTAGGACGCCCCGGCCGCGTCCACCGCAGTCGCGAGCGGTGCGGCCGAGCGCCCGATGGCGTCCGGGCCGGCGGCGAGGAGCGCGCACGTCCCGACCGTGAGGTACACGGCGACCGTGAGCCCGAGCGCGATCGGGATGGCGCGCGGGATCGTCCGTTCCGGGTCGATCACCTCCTCGCCCATGGTGGCGATGCGCGCGTACCCGGCGAACGCGAAGAACAGCAGCCCGGCCGCCTGCAGCACGCCGTAGGCGTCAGCGCCGGCGCCCAGGACGTCCCAACCACCCAGGCGATCGCCGCTCGCCGAGCCGCCGGCGAGAATCACCGCGACCACCACCGCGAGCGCGACGAGCGTGCACGCGACGAGCACGCGAGTGAGCGTGGCCGTCCTGGTGACGCCGCGGTAGTTCACGGCGACGAGCGCAAGCACCCCGGCGAGCCCGACCAAGCGCTGCGCCCAGTGCGAAGACGGCACCGCGTACGTCGCGAACGTGAGTGCCATCGCCGCACAGGACGCTGTCTTGCCGACGACGAACGCCCACCCCGCGGCGAAGCCCCACCAGTCGCCGAGCCGCTCGCGGCCGTACACGTACGTGCCGCCCGACGTCGGGTACGCGGCGGCGAGCTGGGCCGACGAGGTGGCGTTGCAGTACGCGACGACGCCGGCGATCACCAGGCCGAGCAGCAGGGCGCTGCCCGCCGCCCGTGCCGCTGGCGCGAAGGCGGCGAACACACCGGCACCGATCATGGAGCCGAGGCCGATGACGACCGCGTCGAAAGTGCCTAGCCGGCGGACAAGCCGAGCGGGCTCAGGCGACATCGGCCGGCGTGCCGCCCGTGAGCCGGACCAGCTCGTCGAAGCTCGTCGGGAACACCGCGTGCGGGATGCCGCCGGCGGCCCATACCTGGGGGTATGGCGCTAGGTCGTTGTCGACGAGCGTGCGCAGCGGCGCGGGGTGGGCCACCGGCGCGACGCCGCCGATGGGCTGCCCGGTCGCCTCGCGCACGAGTTCGGCCGATGCACGCACGAGCCGGTCGGTGCCGAGCAAAGCCGCTGCTTTGGCCGTGTCGACGCGGTGCGCGCCGCTCGTCAGCACCAGCACCGGTTCGCCCTCGGCCGTCGCGAAGACCAACGAGTTGGCGATCGCGCCGACCTCGACACCGAGCTGTTCAGCCGCCGCGACGGCGGTCGGCGCGGCGTCGGGGAGGATCTTGACGCGTCCGCTGGCCCCTGCTGCCGCGAGCACGGCGTCGACAGCGACACAGCTGGGATGAAGCTCGGTCACGCCGCAGACCGTAACGAACTCAGGTGTGCAGGCCGCACTCGATCTTGTTCGTGCCGGCCCAGCGACCGGCCCGCGCGTCCTCGCCTTCGAGGATGCGCCGCGTGCAGGGCGCGCAGCCGATCGATCCGTAGCCGTCGGACAGCAACGGGTTGACCAGGATGCCGTGCTCGGCGATGTACGCGTCGACGTCGTCCTGGGTCCAGGCCGCGATCGGGTTCAGCTTGACCTTGCCGCGCTTGGCGTCCCATTCCACGACGCGGACGCCCTGGCGGCTCAGCGCCTCGTCGCGCCGCAGCCCGGACGCCCAGGCGGCGTACGGCGCGAGTGCCGACTCGAGCGGGGCGACCTTGCGCAGCGCGCAGCACAGGTCGGGGTTGCGCTCGTAGAGCCGGGCGCCGTACTGCGCGTCCTGCTCGGCCACCGTCTGCGCCGGGGTGATCGTGCGGACGTTGACCGGCAGCGTCGCCGCCACCGCGTCACGGGTGCCGATCGTCTCGGCGAAGTGGTAGCCGGTGTCGAGGAACACGACGTCGACGCCAGGCAGCGCGCGCGAGGCGAGGTGGGGGAGCACCGAGTCGGCCATCGACGAGGCCACGCACCACGACGAGCCGAACTGCTCGACGGCCCAGGTCAGGATGTCGAGCGCCGGCGCGCCGTCGAGTTCGTCGCCGGCGCGCTTGGCCAGCAACTCGAGATCGGTCACCGCTGCTCCTCGCTCTCAGTCGTGGACGTCCAGTCGGCGGCGATTCCGACGTAGCCGAGCCGGAAGACCCGGCGGCAGGCTCCACAACGCCACTCGCCGTGCTTCTCACCAAACGGACGCAGATCCTCGTCGCCGCAGTACGGGCAGTAGAACGGCGCGGCTCGCTCGGTCATTTCCTCACGTCAACCAGGCTTCGTCCGCGCGCGCGACATAAGCGGCGAACGTCTCGCCCTGCTCGCGGCGCTCGACGTACCCGCGCAGGATGCGCTCGGCATAGTCGGGCGCTTCGTCGGCGGTGACCTTCAGGCCCCGGAACTTGCGGCCGAATCCCGCTTGCGAGCCCATCTGGCCGCCCAGATGCACCTGGAACGCCTCTTGATCGGTGCCGTCTGGACCGCGGGTCACGATGCCCTTGAAGCCGATGTCGGCAACCTGGAATCTCGCACACGAGTTGGGGCATCCGTTGACGTTGACCGTGATCGGGGTGTCGAAGTCGGGCATCCGCTTTTCGAGTTCGCCGCGGATGACCTCGGCGCGCGCCTTCGTCTCGACGATCGCCAGCTTGCAGAACTCGATGCCCGTGCACGCGATCGTGCCGCGGCGGAACGCGGACGGCCGCACGGCGAGTCCGAGGGCGTCGAGTTCGGCGACGAGCAGGTCGACGTCCGGCTCGGCGACGTCGAGAACGACGATCCCCTGCTGTGGCGTAGTGCGCACCCGGCCGCGGCCGTAGCGGTCGGCGAGGTCGGCCACGGCGCTGAGCGCGGCGCCGGACGTGCGCCCGGACTTCGTGGAGGCGCCCACACTCGACAGGCCGCCGACCTGCGGCTCGACGCCGACGTGATCGCGATGCGCCGGCGACGCGTCGGGCGGCGGCCCGTCCGGCAGCGCGCGTCCGAGGTACTCCTTCTCGAGCACCTCGCGGAACTTCTCCGTCCCCCAGTCGGCGATCAGGAACTTCAGGCGCGCATGGTTGCGCGAGCGGCGATAGCCGTAGTCGCGGAAGACCGATGCCACACCAGCCCATACCTCCGCGGCCTCGTCCGGCTCGACGAAGACGCCCACGCGCTGCGCGAACATCGGGTTGGTCGACAGCCCACCGCCGACCCACAGGTCGAAGCCGGGCACGCCGTCGTGGTTGTGCACGCCCACGAACGAGACGTCGTTGATCTCGTGGTTGGTGCAGTGCCGAGCGCATCCGGAGATGGACGTCTTGAACTTGCGCGGCAGGTTCGAGAACGCCGGGTCGCCGAGGTATCGCTCGACGGTCTGCCGCAGTGCGTGGCCGGCGTCGAGCACCGAGTCGGCGGCAACGCCCTCCAGCGGGCAGCCGAGCATCACTCGCGGGGTGTCACCGCATGCCTCGGTGGTCGACAGGCCGACCGCCTCGAGCTGCTCCCAGATCACCGGGACGTCCTCGATCCGGATCCAGTGCAGCTGGACGTTCTGCCGGTCGGTGACGTCGGCGACGTCGCGCCCGTACGTGGTCGAGATATGACCGATCACCCGCAGCTGGTCGCCGGTCAGGGCGCCGCCGTCGATGCGGATCCGCAGCATGAAGTACTCGTCCTCGAGCTCTTCGGGTTCCAGGACGGCGGTCCGCCCGCCGGCGATGCCCGGACGGCGCTGCGTGTAGAGCCCGTACCAGCGAAAGCGTCCGCGGAGGTCGGCAGGGTCGATGCCCGCGAAGCCCGTGTGCTGGTAGATGTCGACGATGCGCTGGCGCACGGTCAGCGGATCGCTGTCGCGTTTGCTGCGCTCGTTGGGATTGAGCGGCTCACGGTAGCCGAGGGCCCATTGGCCCTGGCCTCTGCGCGCAGGCATGTGCTAGCTCCTCTGCTGAAGATGCTGCCTCGACGACGGCCCGGCGCTGATGATCGGGCGCGGGTCAGCGTGGCGCCGGACACGCGGCGGCGATGATCCGCAGCAAGTCGACGTGTCGGCGCGCCGTGAGACGCAGCGGCAGAGCTCTGTGCACGTGTCAAGGGTTGCACACCTCGGGGCGGGCGGCGAAATCCCTCGTAAGCGGCCTGCCCGGGGCGCTGCGCCGTCTCATGCTTGTCGATATGGCTTGTAGACAAAGGGAAATTGCGTCCGATGCGACCATCAACACAGGTTGGCGAAATGCCGCCATGATGTGCGACCATCACTTCCATGTCCGCTGTTCTGCTGGTCGCGCGCCTGCATGTAGATCTGCAGCGCGTCTCCAGCGCGGCGTGTCAGAGCTTCTGATCAGCCGGCTCCCTGAGTAGTCGCCAGTGCCCGATTAGGGCCGCGCGACGAGCCGTCCGAACCGCATCCTGTGCGTGCCTGGCCTGTGCGTGATCGCACGGTCATCGTGACCCAGCCTGCGAAGGACACCCATGTCACTCGATGTCGCGGCGGCTTCGCCGGACGCCATGCCGGGCACCGCGCCGTCGGTCGGCGCGACGGTCTGGCTGACCGGCCTGCCCAGCGCGGGCAAGACGACCATCGCGTTCGCGCTCGCGCAGCGGCTGCGCGACGAGGGTCGTGCCGTCGAGGTGCTCGACGGCGACGCTGTGCGTGCGATCTTGTCGCCCGAGCTCGGCTACTCGCGCACTGACCGCGACACGAACGTGGCACGGATCGGCTGGGTCGCCCAGTTGCTCGCGCGGCACGGCGTGCTGGCGCTCGCATCGGTCGTGTCGCCGTTCGCCGCGGCGCGCGACGGGGTGCGTGCCGAGCACGGGGCGGCGTCCGCACGCTTCTTCGAGGTACATGTGGCCACGCCGGCGCAGGTCTGCGCCGAGCGTGACGTCAAAGGCCTTTACGCCCGGCAGCGCACTGGCGCGCTGTCGGGATTGACGGGCATCGACGGCGAGTACGAACCGCCGAGTGACCCCGAACTTCGAGTCGATACCAGTGGCAGGTCGGTCGATGACGTTGTCGACGAGCTGATCGCCCTGCTACGCAAGGAGAATCTCGCATGACCGCGATAGCCACCCAACAGCTGAGCCTCGACCGATCCTGGCTCGGCGATCTCGAGGACGAGGCCATCCACATCCTGCGCGAGGTAGTCGGGCAGTTCGAACGTCCGGTGCTGCTGTTCTCCGGCGGCAAGGACTCGATCGTCCTGCTGCACCTGGCCGCGAAGGCGTTCTGGCCGGGCCGCGTGCCGTTCCCGATCATGCACATCGACACCGGTCACAACTTCCCCGAGGTCATCGCCTACCGCGACCGCCATGTCGCCGAACTGGGCGTCAAACTCGTCGTCGCCAGCGTCCAGGACTCCATCGACCTCGGCCGCGTGCAGGAATCGCCAGGGCAGTCGCGCAACCCGCTGCAGACCGTGACCCTGCTCGACGCCATCGCCGAACACGGCTTCGATGCCGTGCTGGGAGGTGCACGGCGTGACGAGGAGAAGTCGCGGGCCAAGGAGCGCGTGTTCAGCGTCCGCGACGACTTCGGCCAGTGGGATCCGCGCAACCAGCGGCCGGAGCTCTGGGACCTCTACAACGGCCGGCACCGTCGCGGCGAGCACGTGCGGGTCTTCCCGCTGTCGAACTGGACCGAACTCGACATCTGGTCCTATATCGAGGCCGAGGGCATCGAGGTGCCGAGCATCTACTACGCGCACTCCCGACCGGTCTTCGAGCGTGACGGGATGCTGCTCGCCGTTACCGAATGGACCCAGCCGGCCGACGGCGAAGTCGTCACCACCGATTCGGTGCGCTATCGCACCGTGGGCGACGCGACCTGCACCGGCGCGATCCGCTCGATCGCCGCGACGGTCGCGGACGTGCTCGTCGAGACCGCCGCCGCGACGATCTCCGAGCGCGGCGCCACCCGTGCCGACGACCGTGCCAGCGACGCCGCGATGGAAGATCGCAAGCGCCAAGGCTACTTCTAGCTGTGCTTATCCCGCCGTACGCGCATCCGCGTCCCCGCCGCTCGCTGCGCTCGGGCGGATCCTCGGCTCCGCTCGCGCCTTCGGCGCGGCCGCGTCGCGGCGGCGGGGCTCTTCGCGCGAGCGCTCATCGCTCATCCCGCCCGGGCGGGGTCATCTAGTGCCGGGTCAGCTCTTGCGGGTGGTCACCGCAGGTTCGGTCGATGACGGCAAGTCGACGCTTGTGGGCCGGCTGCTGCACGATGCGAAGGCGGTCCTCGCCGACCAGTTGTCCGCGGTCGAGGCCGCCAGCGAGCGTCGCGGATACGCAGGAGCCGACCTGGCGCTGCTCGTCGACGGCCTGCGCGCGGAACGCGAGCAGGGCATCACCATCGACGTCGCGTACCGCTACTTCGCCACCGCGAAGCGCACGTTCGTCCTGGCTGACACACCGGGCCACGTGCAGTACACACGCAACACGGTCACCGGCGCGTCGACCGCCGACGTCGCGGTGATCCTGGTCGACGCGCGCAACGGCGTCGCCGAACAGACGAAGCGGCATGCGGCCGTCGCGACGCTGCTGCGCGTCGAGCATGTCGTGCTCGCCGTGAACAAGATGGATCTCGTCGACTTCTCCGAGGAGGTCTTCGACTCGGTCGTGACCGCGTTCGCGGGGGCCGCGGCGAGCCTCGGGCTGGCCTCGTTCACGCCGATCCCGGTCGCCGCGCTGTCCGGCGACAACATCGTCGACCGCTCGACGCGCATGGACTGGTACGCCGGCCCCTCGTTGCTCGACTATCTCGAGCAGGTCGAGCCGAGGCCCGAGAGCGATGTGCCCGCCCGCTTCCCGGTGCAGGTCGTCATGCGGCCACGCACGGCCGAGCACCCCGACTACCGCGGCTACGCCGGACGCGTCGAGGCCGGAGCGCTCCGGATCGACGATCCGGTCGTCGTGCTGCCATCCGGGCTGACGTCCACGCTGGCCGGCATCGACACGCCCGACGGCGAGCTGGGCGAGGCCGCGGCCGGTCGCTCGGTCGTCGTCCGGCTCGCCGACGACATCGACGTTGCGCGCGGCGACCTGATCGCGATCGATCGCGAGCCGCGACCGAGCGTTGTACGCGAGCTCGACGTCACGCTCTGCTGGCTCTCCGACCGCCCGCTACGCGCAGGCGACCGGTTCCGGCTGCGGCACACGACTCGTGATGTCCGCGCCGTCGTCGACGCGATCGACAGCCGCCTCGACGTCGCAACCCTCAAGCACGACGATGCGGACGAACTGCGGCTCAACGACATCGGCACGGTCCGGATGCGCACGGCCGAGCCCATCGTCGTCGACCCGTACTCGCTCAACCGGTCGACCGGTGCGTTCCTGCTCGTCGACGAGAACACGGGCGCGACGGTCGCGGCCGGAATGGTCGCCGGCACACCGTGAACCGCCCCGGCAGCGACAATGCTCCGGTGCACGGGTACCCGCTCTTGCTCGACCTGACCGGACGCCGCGCGCTGGTCGTCGGCGGCGGCGACGTCGCCACGCGCCGGGCGGCCGGGCTGGTCGCGTCCGGTGCGGTAGTCAGCGTCGTGGCGCTGCGCGTGACGCCTGAGCTGCGCGAGATCGCCCACGCCGTCCAGGTGCGCGCGTTCCGGCCCGACGACGTGGACGGCGCGTGGCTGGTCGCCGCGTGCACCGACATGCCGGCCGTGAACGCCGCCGTCGCGGACGCCGCCGAGGCGCGGCAGGTGTTCTGCATCCGGGCAGACGCGGCGCCCGGCGGGACGGCGCGGACGCCGGCCGTCGCCCGCAGCGGTGACGTGACGGTGGCCGTGTCCGGGGGCGACGATCCGCGCCGGGCTGTCGCTCTCCGCAACGCGATCGCCGCGGCCCTCGACGTGGGGGAGCTGCCTACCCGTCCGGTACGCGCGGCCGCGTCCGGTTCGGTAGCGCTCGTTGGTGGCGGCCCCGGCGACCCGGAGCTGATCACGGTTCGCGGACGCCGGCTCGTGGCTGCCGCCGACGTCGTCGTGGTCGACCGGCTCGCGCCGCGGGTGCTGCTCGACGAGCTGCCGGACGACGTCGAGGTCGTCGACTGCGGTAAGTCTGCACACCGGCACAACCTGACCCAGGACGAGATCAACGCGGTGCTGATCGACCGGGCGCGTGCGGGCAAGCGCGTCGTGCGGCTCAAGGGCGGTGACCCGTTCGTCTTCGGACGGGGAGGCGAGGAGTGGCGGGCGTGCGTCGCTGCCGGTGTGCCGGTCACCGTCGTGCCGGGCGTCAGCTCTGCGCTCGCCGCGCCGGTGGCCGCGGGCATCCCGCTCACGCATCGGGGCCTGGCGGCCGACTTCACCGTCGTGTCGGGCCATCTCGACCCCGGTCGGCCTCCTGACACCGGCCTGGACTGGGCGACGCTCGCGAAGGCGTCGACGCTCGTGCTCCTGATGGCGATCGAGCACCTCGACCTGATCACGGCGGCCCTGATCGCTCACGGCCGCGACGGCTTGACCCCGGCGGCCGTGATCGAGCGGGCAACGCTCGACGGCGAGCGAATTGTCAGAGCCCCCCTGCATCATCTGGCCGATGAGGTTCGACGCGGCGGGATCGCCGCGCCCGCCGTCGTCGTCGTCGGACATGTCGTGGATGTGCTTGCCGCCGAGGGTGAGCTGAGCTAGTCTTCGAACAGACGTTCGAGAACGGGAGGTACGCCATGAACGCAATGCGTGGTGCCGACGGCGCCGCGCTGGCGTTGCGTCCGCCGGCCAGCCGCAGCGCGATGTCGCTAGCGGAGCAGGCCCGGACGCTGTTGGCCGACGCCCAGGTTGCGCCGAACGCCGCCGAGCGATTCCGGCTCGCTCATCTTGCGGCGCTACGGACGGCAGCGGCCGTGTTCGCCGAGCGCTCGAGGCCGGGCCTCGGCAAGCGCCGGCTGGTCAGCGCCTGGGTGCTGGTCGAGTCGGTGGCTCCCGAGCTCTCCGACTGGGCGGCCTACTTCGCCGACACCGCCGGCAAACGCGCCGCGGTCGAGGCCGGGGCGGTCAGTGTCGTGTCCAGCCGCGACGCCGAGGATCAGTTGCGTGCCGCCGAGCAGTTCCTGGCACTCGCCGAGCAGTCGTTGGGCTTCATGGCCGCGCCACTTGCCAGTTGAGAACGCCGGTTGATCCGGTGGCGTGTCGGTGACGACCACTAGGGTTCGCTACGTGGAGACGGCACGTCCGCGAGAGTTCGTGGCACCGCTGCGTCAGCGGCTCGTGTCCCGGCTGCTCGCCGAGGTGGTCAGCACGATCTCCGTGTCCGGGCAGGCGCCGGCGGTGCTCGATTGCGGCGGTGGCAGTGGCAGCTCGGCTGTTCCGTTGGCCCAGTCGGGCGCCCGGGTGACCGTGGTCGACGTCAGCGCCGACGCGCTCGCCACGCTCCGACGCCGAGCTGTCGAGGCCGGCGTCGACGACCTGGTGTTCCCGCTGCAGGGCGACGTCGAGGCTCTCGGTGAGATCGTGCCGGATGAATCGTTCGACCTCGTCATGGCCCACGGCGTGCTCGAGGCGATCGACCATCCCGATATCGCGCTGGCCGGCATCGCACAGGCGGTACGCCCCGCCGGACGGGTCAGCATCCTGGTCAGCAACCCGGTCGCGAGCGTGCTGTCTCGCGCCCTCGCCGGTGACGTCTCCGCCGCGTTGCTCGAGCTGCGAGCCATGCACGACACACCCGGCCGGCTGCTCGACGTCGCCACGGTGCGAGCCATCTGCGACCGCGTCGGCCTGGTCGTCGAGCAGGTTCACGGGGTCGGCGTGTTCTCTGAGCTGGTGCCTGGGGCCGAGCTCGACGCGCGCCCGGACGCCGTCGACGCGCTTGCCGAGCTCGAAGAGCTCGCGTCGGTCCAGTCCCCGTACCGCGAGATCGCCAGCCGCATCCACCTGCTGGCCCGCCGCAGCCCGGGCTAGCGCGGTCATGGGGCGCAGTGCTGACGTCCCGCGCGCCGCCGGTCAGGCCGGCGGCGACGACACGGGTTGCACGATCCTGCACGTCGACATGGACGCGTTCTACGCCAGCGTCGAGGTTCGCCGCCGGCCGGAGCTTCGTGGCAAGCCCGTGATCGTCGGCGGCTCCACCCGCGGCGTCGTCGCGGCCGCGTCCTACGAGGCGCGGCGCTTCGGAGTGCGCAGCGCGATGCCCATGGGCCAGGCGCTGCGGCTGTGCCGGCACGCCGTCGTGCTGCCACCCGACCGCGCCGCGTACAGCGAGGCGTCGGGCCAGGTGATGGCGATCCTGCGCGACGTCACTCCGCTGGTCGAGCCGTTATCTCTGGACGAGGCGTTCCTCGACGTGTCGGGATCCCTGCAACGGCAGGGACGCCCCGCCGCGATCGCACAGGCGATACGCGCCCGAATCGCCGAGGCTCTCGGACTGACCTGCTCCGTCGGCGTCGCATCGACGAAGTTCGTCGCCAAGGTGGCGTCCGCACGGTGCAAGCCCGACGGGCTGCTGGTCGTGCCCGCGGCCGAGGTATTGGAGTTCCTGCACCCGCTGCCGGTCACCGTGCTGTGGGGGGTCGGCGCACGCACGGCCGAGCCGCTGCACCGCCTCGGCGTGCGCACGATCGGCGATCTGGCCCAGACGCCAATCGACACGCTGCGCCGCGCGGTCGGCAACGCGACCGCCGAGCACCTGCATGCGCTCGCGTCAGGGCGCGATGCTCGCGACGTCCAGCCGCGCGACGACGACAAGTCGATCAGCGCCGACCACACCACGGCCACCGACCTGACCGATGAGGCCGGCGTCGCGAGCGAGTTGCTCCGCCTGTCCGTCGAGGTCGGTGAGCGGCTGCGCGAACGCCGACTGGTGGCACGCACCGTCGGGATCAAGATCCGGTTCGCTGACTTCCGGACGGTCACCCGCGTACGCACGATGCCCGGCTGGGTCGAGTCCACGGCGGACGTCTATGACGCCGCCTTGCAGTTGTACCGCGGGCTGCGCCTCGACCAGCCGCGGATCCGCCTGGTCGGCGTCAAGGCCGAAGGCTTCCGCGGCGCCGCAGAAGTTGCGCGGCAACTCA
Organism: Jatrophihabitantaceae bacterium; assembly: GCA_036506855.1. Lineage (GTDB taxonomy): Bacteria > Actinomycetota > Actinomycetes > Mycobacteriales > Jatrophihabitantaceae > DASXRA01. The sequence continues at coordinate 650 of DASXRA010000093.1, read as the reverse complement.
CACTCGACGATGTGACTGATGGGCTGCTCTCGCCCGCGGCGACCCGAGCCGACGAGGCCGCCGACGCCGCGAGAGCGCGCTTCGGCCCGGCAGCAGTCCGTCGCGCCGCGCTGATGAGTGGACCGGATGGCCTCGGTGAGCCGTCCGGCGCTATCAATAATGATCGTTTGTGACGGTCTTGTGACCCGAAACGGTGGCAGATGGTCGTGTAGTCAACTTTCGCGCAGGCCAGACGCCTCGTATGCTCAAAGGTGCTGACACTCACGCGAGTATCGGCGCTAGATTTAGATAGCTGGCCACGCGGCTGACGTCCCGGCGGTCGTCAGTGGAAGGACGAAGGAGGGCACGGTGCCGCTCTCCGAGCACGAGCAGAGGCTCCTCGAGCAGATCGAGCAAGCGCTCTACGCCGAAGACCCGAAGTTCGCATCCGCGGTGCGGCAGGGTCGATCGCGGGGTCACACCCGCCGCTGGATCTTCGTCGCCGCGTTCGGCATCATCGCCGGCCTTACGGTCGTCCTCGTCGGGCTTGCCGCGAAGCTGGTCGTGCTCGGTGTGCTCGGATTCGTGCTGATCGTGGCTTCCTGCGTCTACATCGCGACGATGCTTCGCTCGCGTCCCGCTGGGCGTGGGTCCGCGGGAGAAGAGGGAGG
>DASXRA010000092.1:0-8466 GCA_036506855.1 Jatrophihabitantaceae bacterium | reverse complement strand
ATCGTAATCAGGCAGCGTGTCGTCGATGTCGAAGAACTGCGGCATGTCGCGACGTCCGGCCAGCCGCAGCAGCCGGGGCATCCGCCGGCCGCGAAGGGCTCGCGTGTCGCGAACGGCATCGTTGTAGAAGCGCCGGGCAATGAGCACCCGAGCCCCGGCCTCGCGCAGCTCATCGGTAGCTGCCGCCGGCAGGTGGTCCTGCTGGGCGGCGAGCTCGACGACGGCCCGCCCGACCGCGTTCTCGACCGCCTCGCGGTCTTCCAGCGACGCGTTGAGCGCGTTGCCCGCTACCGCCTCCAGATGGATGCGCTGGTCGTCGCGCACGACCTCGCCGGCGGACTCGGCAACGTGCAGCAACGCGGCCGCACGGCGGACGAGCTGGGCATCGAGCGCCGCCTGCGCGGCGTCGACGCGGGCGTGCAGCCGGTCGAGGCGGGTGACGGTGAAGGTGACCCAGCTGGTCAGCAGGACCGCTACGAGCACGGCGGCAATGAGCCACCCGGCAGACAGCATGATGGGAGAGCCTAACTCCCGTCGATCACCGCGCGGCGCAGCGCCCCGCTCAGCGCAGCGAGGCGCCCGCTATGGCGAGTTCGTACACCCGTAGTACCTCGGTGACGACCACCGACCAGTCATACGGCGTTACCGCCTTGGCGCCCGCCTCGACGAGATGCTCGCGCAGCGCGGCGTCATCCAGTACGCGGGCCAGCTCAGCGGCCAGCGCGGCCGAGTCGCCGATCGGGAACAACCGGCCCGCCGCTCCCCCACCGAGCACGCGCTTGAACGCCTCCAGCTCGCTCGCGACGATCGGCGTACCTGCCGCCATGGCCTCGAGCAGGATCACGCCGAAGCTCTCCTGGCCCGTGTTAGGGGCGCAGTACACGTCGACGCTCTTGAGCATGCGCGCCTTGTCCGGCTCGCTCACCTGGCCCATCAGGTCGATGCGCCCGCGGACGACCGGCGAGACGTCGTCGAGGAAGTCCTCGGCCTCACCGCGACCCGCCACCAGGAGCCGCAGACCGGGACGCTCGGCTGCCAGCAGCTCGAGCGCGCCGACGAGCACGCCCATCCCCTTGCGCGGCTCGTCGTAACGGCCGATGAACCCGATCGTGCCGCCGGCACGCGGGTAGCCGGGCAGCGGATGCGCGCTGGTGTAGTGCGACACGGCGACGCCGTTCGGCACGACGACCGCGTCCGCGCCGAGGTGTTCGACGATCACCTTGCGCGCCGCCGTCGAGACCGCGATGCGCCCGGACAGCTTCTCGAGGAACGGCTGCAGCATCGTGTCGAACATGAGCAGGAACCGTGACCGGGTGGTCGCCGCGTGGAACGTCGCCACGAGCGGGCCGTCGTGGATCATGCAGGCCAGCAGCGACAGGCTGGGCGGGGCCGGCTCGTGCACGTGGACAACGTCGAAGCCGCCATCGCGCAGCCAGCGGCGCACCCGCGTCGCCGACACCAGTCCGAACTGCAGGCGGGCCACCGAACCGTTGTACGGGATGGGCACCGCCTTGCCCGCGGTCACCACGTACGACGGCAGGCCCGGTGTGTCGTCGTCGCCGGGTGCCAGCACCGACACGTAATGGCCCAGCGAGATCAGCGTCTCTGCGAGATCGCGCACGTGGGCCTGCACGCCTCCTGGAATGTCCCAGGAGTACGGGCAGACGATGCCGATGCGCACGGCGCTAGCCCGTCCGGTGACCGTTGAGGGCGGCGACCCGCACCGGCAGGTCGGCGAGCCAGAGCCGTTGCAACATGTGCCAGTCCGCCGGGTGCTCGGTGATGCGCTCGGCGAACACGTCGGCCAAGGCCTGGGTTCCGCCGCGTACCTGGTCGGTCAGGCGCGCGCCCGGCAACTCGATCGGCGGGCCGATCCACTGCCCCCAACCGCCCGGCGTGAACCACAGGCTGACCGGCAGCAGCGCGGCGCCGGTCTTCGCCGCGAGCAGCGCCGGGCCGCCCGGCATCTTCGCGGCCTCGCCGAAGAACTGGACCTCGATGCCGTTGCGGGACAGGTCGCGTTCGGCCACCAGGCAGATTGCGCCGCCCGCCCGCAGGCGCGCGGCGAGCACGTCCGAAGGCGTGCTCTGCCCGCCGGTGAGCGGCAGTACCTCCATGCCCAGACTCTCGCGGTACGCGACGAAGCGGTCGAACAGCGATTCGGGCTTGAGCCGCTCGGCCACTGTCGTGAACGGGTAGCCGTGGGTGATCAGCCAGAGTGCGGCGACGTCCCAGTTGCCCATGTGCGGCAGCGCGAGGATGACGCCCTTGCCGGCGCGTGCCGCGGCGTCGATGTGCTCCGCGCCGGTCGTGTTCTCGCCGGCCAGCGCGACGACGGTGTCCTTGTTCATCCTGGGCAGGCGGAACGTCTCCAGCCAGTACCGAGCATAGGAACGCAGCCCCTGCCCGACCAGCTCGTCGAGCTCGCTCGTCGTGGCCTGCGGGACGACCCGGCGCAGATTCCGGCGCAGCTGCTTGGTGCCCTTGCCGTTGCGTGCGGAGGCAGCGTCGGCAGCGGCCAGGAACGCGCGGGCGGCCACCGGTCCGGGCAGCGACTTGACGGCTCCCCATCCGGCCGCGAAGCCGAGATCGACCACACGCGCACGCAGCTTGCCCGCGATCACCCCGTCGCCTCCTCGGAGCGCTTCGACTGCCGCCACACCGTAGCGAGCCGCTGCGCAACGGTGATCGTCGACGCTGCGACCAGCACCCACACGGCAATGGCCTGCACGTACGGCACCCGCAGGTGCTCGCCGGACAACCCCGTGCCGACCAGGATGATGATCAGTCGCTCGGCGCGCTCGGCGATGCCCACCGTGGCCGTCAGGCCGACCCCCTCGGCGCGGGCGCGGATGTAGGACGTCAGCGAGCCGAGCACCAGGCAGAGCAGGCAGCCGGCGAGCATCCACGGCTGGTCGTGACGGGCGAAGTACCACGCGATCGAGCCGAAGACAGCGGCGTCGACGACCCGGTCGGCGGTCGAGTCGAACACCGCACCGAACTTGCTGGATGTGCCGCCCGCGCGCGCCACGGCGCCGTCGACGACGTCCAGCATCACGCAGCCCCAGATGAGCATCGTCCCGGAGAACCACCAGCCCTGCGTGAAGAAGATCAGCGCGCCCGCCGTGGCACCAACTGAGCCGACGAGCGTGACGGCGTCGGGGGTGACACCCGCCCTGGCGAGCCGCACGCCGAGTGGATTTATGGTCTTGGCGATCCACTCGCGGGCGTGGATATTCAGCACGTGTCGGCGGTCCTTACTGAATTCTGCTCATGCGCCGCGCTTGCGGACGCTTTCGAGCGATCACGATAGCCAAGACACAGGACCGATCCGGGCAGGGCGCTTGTCGCGCGCCACGGAAGGGTGTCGAATGCCGGAAACGCCTTTTCGCGATCCGGCGACGGCCGGAGCAGCACTGGTCACATCAAGTAGTCATCGAGAGGATGCCCATATGGCGACGAAGAAAGCCGCGACCAAGACGGCGGTGGCTGTCCTTCCGACCGCGGACCGGCCGGAGAAGATCCGTAACGTCGCGCTCGTCGGCCACTCCGCCGCTGGGAAGACCACTCTCGTCGAAGCACTGCTGGCGGCAACAGGCACGATCGCCCGCGCGGGCACTGTCGTCGACGGCACCACGGTCAGCGACGCCGATCCGGTCGAGGTCGCCCAGCAGCGATCAGTCGTGCTGTCGGTCTGCCCGCTGCGCTTCGACGGCGTGACCGTCAACCTGCTCGACACCCCCGGATATCCCGATTTCACCGGCGAGTTGCGAGCCGGGCTGCGCGCGGCCGACGCGGCGCTGTTCGTCGTGTCGGCCACCGACGACGTCGACCCGATCACAGTCTCGTTGTGGGAGGAGTGTGCCGGGCTCGGCACCCCGCGCGCGGTGGTCGTGACGAAGCTGGACGCGCCGCGCGCCTCGTTGGGTTCGGCGCTGGCCGCCTGCCAGCGCGTGTTCGGCGGAGCGGACGGGCAGGCGGTACTCCCCCTGTATCTGACCGCGGGCGGTTCCGCGGAGGCCGCACCGGAAGCGCTCGTCGGGTTGCTCACCCGAACCGTCTATGACTACTCGGCCGGCTACCCGTCGAAGGAGACGCCGTACTCCGACGACTCCGCCGTCTCCGTGGACGGCGACGTCGAGGCGTCCCGCAACGCGCTCATCGAGGCGATCATCAACAACAGCGAGGACGAGACGCTGCTCGACCGCTATCTCGCCGGCGAGGACATCGGCCTGGACGTGCTGGTCGACGACCTCGAGACCGCCGTCGCGCGCGGCACGTTCTACCCGGTCCTGCCGGTGTGCGCGTCGTCCGGCCTGGGCCTGTCCGAGCTGCTCGAACTGCTCTCCGGCGCGTTCCCGTCGCCGGTCGAGCTCGATCCGCCCCTCGCGCGCCACGTCGACGGGACGCCCGCCGATGTCACCCGCTGCGACGCGAACGGCCCACTGCTCGGCGAGATCGTCCGCACGAGCGTCGACCCCTACCTCGGCCGGCTGTCCGTGCTGCGGTTGTTCTCCGGCACGCTCGTCCCGGAGACGGCGGTGCATATCTCCGGCCACGGTGGTGAGTCGCGTGGGCACCCCGACCACGATGCGGACGAGCGGGTCGGGCAGATCTTCTCCCCGCTCGGCACGACACTGCGGCCGATCGAGCGTGCGGTGGCCGGCGACATCTGCGCGATCGGCCGGCTGGGCACCGCCGAGACCGGCGACACGGTGTCGGCGAAGTCCGCTCCGCTGCTGATCGAGCCGTGGCAGATGCCCGTACCCCTGCTGCCGGTTGCGGTGCAGGCCGCGACGCGCGCCGACGAGGACGCCCTGGCCAAGGCGCTGGGGCGGCTGACCGCGGGCGACCCGACCGTCCGCGTCGAGCGCCAGATCGAGACCGGCCAGCTCGTGCTGTGGTGCCTCGGCGAGGCGCACACCGACGTCGTGCTCGATCGCCTGCGCGCGACCGGCGCGCACGTTGACACCGTTCCGCTGCGCGTCGCGCTGCGCGAGACGTTCACCGCCGAGGCGCGCGGGCACGGCCGGCTGGTCAAGCAGTCCGGTGGGCACGGGCAGTACGCCGTCTGCGACGTGGTCGTCAGCCCCCTGCCACGCGGCTCGGGCGTGCAGTTCGCCGAGAAGGTCGTCGGCGGTGCCGTGCCTTCGCAGTTCATCAGCTCGGTCGAGAAAGGCGTGCGCGCGCAGCTCGCGCACGGGCTGGACAACGATCGCGTGGCAGTCGTCGACGTACTGGTCACCCTCGTCGACGGCAAGGCGCACAGCGTCGACTCGTCCGACGCGGCATTCCAGACGGCGGGATCCCTCGCCGTCAAGGACGCTGCCGCCGCCGGCGGGCACGTCGCCATGCTCGAGCCGCTCGCCACGGTCGAGATCACCGTGCCGGACGCGCACGTGGGCTCCGTCCTGTCGGACCTGTCAAGCCGTCGCGGCCGGGTCACCGGCACGGTGCCCGACACCACCGCGCCCACCGGCATGGAGCGAACCGTCGTGCGCGCCGAGGTGCCCGACGCGGAGCTGACCCGCTACGCCATCACGCTGCGATCGCTGAGTGCCGGCACCGGGCACTTCACTCGCGAGTTCGCCCGCTACGAGGTCGTCCCCCCGAACGTCGCCGCGAGCCTGCGCAACGCGTCAACAAGCAAGGACGCCTCCTAACTGAAGGACTAGGCTCGCGCCTGCTCGGCGCCCGTGCCGGCGGGGAGGGCGCATGACCGGTCCGTACGACGCGGTCGATCCGAACGAGTACCCGCAGCCGCCCCGCCCGCGGGTCAGCATCCGGGGATCGGCGGATCTCGCCGACTCGCTCGGCCCGACGGCGCTGATGCTACGAGTGCTGCTCGTGGTCGAGGTACTCCTGGATCTCGCGCTCGTGCCGGCACTGTTCAACCAGCGCTCGGCCGTGCTCGGTGTGCCGGACGGCACCGCGTCGCTGTCCGACGTCCGCAGTGCCGATCGCCTGGTCACGACGCTCTCGAACACCTCGGTGGTCGTCGTGCTTCTGATTGCCGTTGTGTTCCTGGTCTGGTTCTACCGGAGCCGGGCTAACGTCGAGCACTACGAGCCCCGCTTCCAGCGCCGCACCGTCGGATGGGCGCTGGGAGGATGGCTGCCGGTCGTGAACCTGTGGGTGCCCTACCAGGTCACGACCGACATCCTGCTCGACAGCGACCGGCCACTCACCCGCCCGCCCCGAACCGAGCGGCGGTCCTACGGCCTGGTGCAGGCCTGGTGGACGATGTGGGTCCTCCGGCTGGCACTGACCGTGGCAGCCCGCGCGGTGCACAGCGACACCCCGGAACGGTTCGCGAACTACGATCTGATACAGGTCGCGTACCACTCGGCTGATCTCGTCGCGGCCGTCCTTGCACTGCTCGTTATCGACAAGATCACGAACGCGCAGCGCGAACGCCGCGTCGAATCGGTCATCCCCCGCTGAGCGGTCAGCGGTCCGGCAGATCGAGCTTGGACAGGTCGGGCAGCTCCATGCCGGGCGGCAGCTGCGCGAGCCCTCCGGCCCCGGGGTAGCCGGACGGCAGGCGCGGCGGCGTGGGGCCACGTCCCGAGCGGCCCTTCTTGTTCTTCTTCCCCTTTGCAGACTTGACGTTCTTGCGGCGCGCGCCGGGCAGGCCCATCGCGCCGCCCATCTGCTGCATCATCTTGCGAGCCTCGAAGAAGCGGTCGACGAGCTGGTTGACGTCGCTGACCGCCACGCCCGATCCGTTGGCGATGCGCAGCCGTCGTGACCCGTTGATCATTTTCGGGTTCTCGCGCTCGGCCGGCGTCATGCCGCGAATGATCGCCGCCGTCCGGTCGAGGTCGCGGTCGTCAACCTGGCTCATGGCCTCCTTCATCTGCCCCATGCCCGGCATCATGCCGAGCAGGTTCGAGATCGGGCCCATGCGCCGGATCGCCTGCAACTGGCCGAGGAAGTCCTCGAGCGTGAACTGGTTGCCGCTGACGAGCTTGCCCGCCATCTTCTCGGCTTCGTCCTGGTCGAACGTCCGCTCGGCCTGCTCGATCAGGGTGAGCATGTCGCCCATGCCGAGGATGCGCGAGGCCATCCGGTCCGGGTGGAAGACGTCGAAGTCCTCGAGCTTCTCGCCGTTGGACGCGAACATGATCGGCTGGCCCGTCACGTAGCGAACCGACAAGGCCGCGCCACCGCGCGCGTCGCCGTCGAGCTTGGTCAGCACGACGCCGGTGAAGCCGACGCCGTCGCGGAACGCCTGGGCGGTGTTCACGGCGTCCTGGCCGACCATCGCGTCGACGACGAAGAGGATCTCCTGCGGCTGCAAGGCATCACGGATGTCGGCTGCCTGAGCCATCATCTCCTCGTCGATGCCGAGGCGGCCGGCCGTGTCGACGATGACCATGTCGTGCTGGGCCCGCCGGGCGAAGTCGATCGAGTCGCGAGCGACGGTGACGGGGTCGCCGGCGCCGTTGCCGGGTTGCGGCGCGTAGACGGCCACTCCGGCGCGCTCGGCGACGACTTGCAGCTGAGTGACGGCGTTCGGTCGCTGCAGGTCGGCAGCCACGAGCACCGGCGTGTGCCCCTGCTCGCGCAGCCAGCGGGCGAGCTTTCCGGCGAGCGTCGTCTTGCCCGAGCCCTGCAGGCCCGCGAGCATGATCACGGTCGGCGGGGTCTTGGCGAAGCGGAGCCGCTGCGTGTCACCGCCCAGGATCGCGACGAGCTCCTCGTCGACGATCTTGATTACCTGCTGCGCCGGGTTCAGCGCCCGGGACACGTCCGCGCCGCGCGCCCGCTCCTTCAGGGCGGCGATGAACTGCCGTACGACCGGCAGGGCGACGTCGGCCTCGAGCAGCGCAATGCGGATCTCGCGCGCGGTGGCGTCGATGTCGTCTTCGGAGAGCCGGCCCTTGCCGCGCAGGCTCGTGAAGACCTGCGACAGGCGATCGGAGAGCGTGTCGAACAAGGCAGACCTCTCGGCGGTGATCCTCGGGGAACTCGCCCAGGGTACGTGGGTACGGCGCGGGGTACCGCGCTCAACCCACGGTGCGCAGTTTGGGCAGCAAGGCAGCGATCGCCTCGGCTGCCGCGGCGGCCGAGCCTGGCGCGGCGTAACGCATCAGGATCAGGTCGGTGTAGCCGGCCTGCGCCTGCAGCTCGACGACCCGCAGCGCGTCGTCGGCGCTGTCCGGCAGCCGGAACTGCACGGCACGGCGGATCGTGGCCGGATCGCGACCCACGGCCTCGCAATGCGGTCGAGCACGTGGCTGAGCCGCTCTACCGTCGCGATGTCGGGATCGGCGGGGTCGGCAGCCGGCGACTGCGACGTGACCCAGACGTCGGCGTGCATTGCGACGACGCGCAGCCCGCGCCGCTCACCGTTGCTTGCCAGCCACGGCGCAGGACGCGGCCGCTGCACCGGCTTCGGGTCGGCCACGGCGTCCGCGAGTTGGGTGTACGCGCCGGTGAATGTGGCGTGCGGCTCCGTCC
>DASXRA010000091.1:0-9094 GCA_036506855.1 Jatrophihabitantaceae bacterium | reverse complement strand
GTTGCCGACGGCCCGGCTGCCGACCTGGTAGAACTTCACGGTTTGCGCGGTCATGGCAGGCCTCTCAGCTGATTCGAGATGCCGGGACGCCGGCGTCACGCAGGACGTTCAGGGTGTGCGGGCCGGATTCGCGTTGCTCCTGCGAGCGCGCCAGCTCCTGGTCGACGAGGTCGTGCCGCAGGTCGAGGAAGGTCAGCTCGTCGAGGCCCCCGGACGCGGCGTCGGCGAGCAGCGTGTGCAGCGACGCCTTGCTGATCGCGCGCCCGCCCAGTCCGGCAACCACCGTGTTGATCTCGACGGGCGCCGCGCCGAGTGCCTCGCGGATGTCGCTTGCGACGATGCCCCGCGCGCCCGGTGCGAAGGCGCGTTCCAGCACGATCACCCGCTGGGCGTCTGCGAGCGCCGACCGTACCGCGGCGTACGGGAACGGCCGGAACATCGTCAGCGTCAGCAGGCCGACGTCGCCGGCGGTCTCGTCGATCACGTCCTTGACCGTGCCGCTCACCGAACCCAGCGCCACGACGACGGTGCCGGCACCCTCGGTGCGGTAGGGCTCGACCATCGGCAGATCCGCGCCGACGACGTCGGCATACGAGCGGGCAACGGAAGGGAACACGTCCAGGGCAGCCGTCAGGTGGCGGTGCGACAGGTACCGCACCTCGGTGAACGCCTCGGGCCCGACCATCGCGCCGATCGTGACCGGGTCGGCCGGGTCGAGCACCTGCCGCGGCACGTAGCGCGGCAGGTACGCGTCGATCTGCTCCTGGCTCGGCACGTCGATCGGCTCGAAGGCGTGGGTCAGCACGAAGCCGTCGACGCACACCATCACCGGCATGGACAGTTCCTCGGCCAGCCGGAACGCGATCACGTGCAGGCCGACCGCGGACTGGTTGTCCTGCGCGTAGAGCTGCACCCAGCCGCAGTCGCGCTGGCTCATCGAGTCGCTGTGGTCGTTCCAGATGTTGATCGGCGCGCCGATCGCCCGGTTGGCCACGGTCATGACTATGGGCAGGCCCAGGCCGGATGCGTTGAACAGCGCCTCGGCCATGTAGAGCAGGCCCTGGCTGGCCGTTGCCGTGTACGTTCGCGCGCCAGCGGCCGACGCGCCGATCGCCGCGGACATCGCGCCGAACTCCGACTCGACGGTGATGAACTCGCACGGCGCGAGCGTGCCGTCACGCGCCATGACGCCGATCGCCTCGACGATGTGCGTCTGCGGCGTGATCGGGTAGGCCGGCACGACCTCGGGCCGGCAGAGCGCGACCGCCTCGGCGATGGCGCGCGATCCTTCGATTTGTCTACGCACCGGACACGACCTCTCGCGTTTGCACCCAGTCGAATGCCGCTCGCGCGGCAAGGACGTTTCGGTCGCCGACGGCGCCAGGGAATCGTTGCGTCAACGCCTGCTCGACGGACGCGATCGACACGGCGCCGGTCAGCGCGGCGAACGCGCCCAGCAGGCACGTGTTCGCCCGCGGCTGGCCGATGTGTTCACGCGCGATCTCGCTTGCCGGGACGGTCAGCATGCGGTCCGGCGAGAACATGTCGTGCAGCTCGTCCAGGCCGAGCTCGGACCAGGACCGGGCCGAGTTGATCAGCACGTAGCCGTGCGGGGCCAGGCCGGCGAACAGCGCCACGTGATGCAGCAGCGTGGCGTCGGCGATGATCAAGGCGTCCGGCTCGGTGACCGGCTCGCGTACCCGGATCGGCACCTCGTCCAGGCGGCAGAACGCCATCACCGGAGCGCCCATCCGCTCCGAGCCGAAGCTGGGGAACGCCTGCGCCTCGCGGCCGTCCAGGAATCCCGCGACGGACAGCAACTCCGCCGCGGTGACCACTCCCTGGCCACCTCGTCCGTGCACCCGAATCTGGAACATGTCTCGAGTCACCCTCGTCCCGTCGCCCGTCGCGCCCGCGTGCGTGCCCGCCGGGCACGCTGCATCTCCAGCTCGTAGAGCACGCCTATCGTGAAGCCGCCTTCGCCGCCGGTTCGGGCGAGCTCGCGCAGGAACTCGGCGCTGCGCACGGCGTCCTGGTACCTGCCGAGCGGCTGCTGCAGGTCGGCGTTGCGCTCGACGTGCTTGCGCGCGCGCTTGTGTCCGAGCACCACGGCGGCGAGCTCCGCCGCGTAGCGCGCCCGCTCGGCGGCGTTGCCCGCACGGCGCAGGTCGGCGTCAGTCGCGTCCTCGGCGCCGGCCGCCCGCAGGCGCTTGGCGAGAACGCGCTCGGCGGCCTGCAGGCGGCGTACGACGGCGTCCGCGGGCCTGGCGGCCGCGTCGGTCAACGGCGGCGCGCTCGTCCATCCGGCCAGCTCGTCGAGCAACGCTAGGTAGCGGTGTCCACGCATGGCACGCGACAGCGCGGTCTGGTAACCCTCGCGCTCGGCACGCAGCCGTGTTTCGATCCGCCGGGCAACCGGACCCACGACGAGTTCGCCGGGCAGTTCGGCGACGGCAGCTGCGAGGCGGTCGCGCAGCGTCTCGCAATCGGCCACGTCGCCGAGCAGGCTTTCCAGCCAGGACAGCTCGGCGCTGAGCGTGGGGGCGCGCTCGGCGTCGAACGTCGAGCCGAAGACGCGCAGTGTGCTGCGCAGGCGGCGGGTCGCGGCTCGGGCGGCGGGTGCGGCGTCCTGGCCGGCGCGCAGGGCCACGTCGGCGATCAGCAGGGCGGCCCGCTGGGCGGCGAGGTAGCTCATGACGACGCCGCCCGCGGTCGTGTCGTCGCTGACGATGTCCTCTCGGGCGACGGAGAGCCCGAGCGCGCGCGTGAGCTTGGAACGGATCGGCGAGGGCACGGCGCCGTCGCGGACGAGGCGGGCGCCGATCTCCGCGAGCAACCCCTCGTCGCCCGCCTCGCCCAGCTCGACCTCGATCTCGCGCCACTCGGTCGGCGTGGCAACGCCACCGAGCGTGATGGCTCGCACGGTGTCGTCGGATATGACGGCCAGCACCCGGTCGTCGCCGGTGAGCAGGCGCTGCACGTTGCGCGAGATCCGCAGCATGACCACCCGCTTGAGCGGGCGCCCCAGCCGCACTCCGACGACGAGATCGCGCAGCTCCTTGGGCACCGTACCGTCACGAGGAGGCACCGCTAGCTCCATGCGAGCCTCGCGGTCGGGAAGCTTCAGCTGCCATCCGGCGTCGACCGCGCCGCGCCGGCGGTGCAGCGTCGCGCCACTGCGCAGCAGATCCAGATCGGCCGTGTCGTAGTAGGCACTGTCCAGATCGAGGGTGTCCTGCTCGGCGATCGTGCTGATCGCGTCTGACACCGCGCCGACGTCGGGCACGGTGAATTCGAGATCGACGTCGTATTTGTCCGCACGCTCGCGCGAAAGGTTGGCCACGAGCCCATCGTGGTCTCGATCGGACCCGTCCGCGTAGGGTCCAAAGACCGCCCGGATTACGGACGATCGGTCACGAGACGAGGTTCTTCACGAGCATCGCAGCGAGTACCGCAGCGAAGCGAGGAACGCAGCGAGGAGCGGAGTGGAGAGCCGAGGCGGGAGGCACGGTCACGAGACGAGGTTCTTCACGAGCATCGCTGCGAGTACCGCAGCGAAGCGAGGAGTGGAGAGCCGAGGCGGACGATCGATCATGACGACGCGCGCGCCGCGCATTCGTCGACGAGCGCAGCGAGCCTGACCCGGGCCAGGCGAGCGGCCATCTCGGGCAGCGCCTCGCCGCTGATCGAGCCGCGCAGATCGCGAATCGCGGATGCGACGCAGCTGGTGATCACCGTCGTCGAGAGCAGGCCGGCGAACTGGCGGTCCAGTTCCCGGGAGACCTCGGTGACGACGCGGTGGGTAAGGATCATTGTTCTCACTGGTCAGGCCTGCGACTCGGTCACGAGCAACGGCACGAATAGGTACGAACCGGCGCACGCAGCGCGAGACGCGCTGTGTCCGTCGGCGGCTTGGAATGGGCTGTCCATGTCCTCCACGCGTGTTCCCCCACAACGACCCCGAACTGCCGGCACGAGTGGGCACGCCCGGGCGAGACGCTCCCGCCCTGCGGCGAGACGTTTCGCGGCGCGGCACGCCACGATAGCCATGTCTCCCCGCGACATGCCTGCCGGGTCAGCCCCGGCAACCACAGCGTCCCTCGCGATCAAGCGTCCCCGGCAGGGCCCTTGGTCCGACCTGCGTAGCGCGAAAATCGACGACCCGCCGCTCAGCGGGCGAGACTGAAGCGTGACCCGCTGGGTGCTGCACGTCGACCTCGATCAGTTCATCGCGGCCGTCGAGGTGCTCCGCCGTCCAGAACTGCGCGGACGGCCGGTCGTCGTCGGCGGTGACGGGGATCCGACCAAGCGCGGCGTGGTCAGCACGGCGTCCTACGAGGCCCGGGCCCACGGCGTGCACTCCGGCGTGCCACTTCGCACGGCCGCTAAGCGCCTCCCGGACGCGGTGTTCCTGCCCGTCGACCGCCAGGTGTACGAAACAGCGTCGGCGAACGTGATGGCGACGCTGCGCGAGTTCGATGCCGTGGTGCAAGTGCTCGGCTGGGACGAGGCGTTCCTCGCGGTCGAGCGCGACGACCCCGACGTGATGGCCCGGCAGATCCAGGCACGCGTGCGCGAGGCGACCGGGCTGGACTGCACCGTCGGGATCGGGCAGAACCGGCTGCAAGCCAAGCTGGCAACCGGCTTCGGCAAACCCGCCGGCGTGTTCCGGCTTACCGACGAGACCTGGTTCGACGTGCTCGGCGACCGGCCGACCGACGCGCTGTGGGGTATCGGGTCCAAGACGGCCAAGCGGCTGGCCGCGCTCGGGATAGCGACCGTTCGCGACCTCGCCGCAACCGATCCGGAGTTGCTCGCCGGAGAGCTCGGTCCGACGACGGGTCCGTGGCTGGTCCGGCTGGGCCGTGGTGTCGACCGGGCGCCCATCGACGACACCTCGTACGTGGCCCGCTCGCGCAGCCGCGAAACGACCTTCCAACAAGACCTCGACGACTGGGACGAGGTGCGGCGCGAGGTCTTGCGCATCGCGCGCCTCGTCGCGGACGACGTGGCCGCCGAGGGACGAGACGCCGTCCGGGTCGTCGTCACGGTGCGTTCGGCGACGTTCTTCACTCGCACCCACGGCCGGGCGCTCGCCGCGCCGAGCGCCGAGCCGTCGCTGATCGAGCACGCCGCCCTCGACGCCCTCGATCAGTTCACCGAGCGGCGTCCGGTGCGGCTGCTGGGCGTCCGGGCCGAGTTCGGCGCGGTTGTTCCTGCCATGGGGGCAGCCGGCGTGCGAGGCGCCACCAGACCGTCCCGAGCAGAGCGGTGAGCCCGATCGAGTAGGGCAGCAGCGTCCAGGCCCCGGCGTGCTGTGCGATCACGCCCGCGAGCCACGGCAGCGCCGCCCCGCCGACGACAGAGGTGCCGACCATGAGGCCCACCGCCGTGGGAACCAGCCGGGGAACCGTCAGCCGTGGCGCCACCGACATGACGGTGGGAAAGAGCGGCCCGAGGAAGAAGCCGAGCACCGCGAGCCCGGCACTTGCCAGGAACGCGACTGGAGCCAGCCAGACCAGGACCGCGCCCAGGCCGACACCGACCAGGCAGCCCGACGTGATCGAGATGGCGCGGAGTCCTAGCCGGCTGCCGAGCGGGCTGATCACGAAGCGGCCCACGGTCAGCCCGAGCCAGTAGCCGGTGACCGCATAGCCGGCGAGCACGTCACGCTGATGCCAGTTCTCGATCAGGAAGGTAAACGCCCAGCTGCCGACGCTCATCTCGAGCCCGACATAGATCGACAGGAACACCGCACCGAGTACGACGGCCCGCTCGCGCAGCGCGGCCGCGAGCAATCGCTCGCGCCCGCGCGCGGGCTGCTCCGGCTCGGGCGAGGGCTCGGCCAGAGCAGCCCGCGGGTAGGCCATCAGGGACGCCACCAACAACGGCACACACAGCAGCGCCAGGACGAGCCACACCGTCGGCCACGAGACCCGGCTCAGCATCCAGGCAGCCAGCGACGGGCCGATCAGCGCGCCGACGCCGAAGAACGCGTGCAGGCGGTTGAGCGGGCCGCCGGGCTCGGGCAGTCCGGCGAGGTAGGCGTTGAGCACCGACTCGAGCACGCCCGTGCCGTACCCCAGCAGCACCTGCACGAGCACCAGCACCACGAACGGAGGGCGCGCCGCGGTGCCGAGGGCAGCCAGCAGGTAGGCGGCACCACCGACCGCCAGGGCCGTCCGGAAACCCGCACGGTGGATCAACGCGCCGGCCGTCACCCCGGACAGCGCGAACCCGGCAGAGCCCGTGACGAAGATCAGCCCGATCGTGGCCTTGCTGACGCCGTAGTCGAGGATCTGCGCAGGCAGCAGCACGCCACCCACCGCCGCGCTGACACCGACCAGCACGAAGGCGGTGTAGGCGAGCAGGACGCGCGACCGCTCCTGATCCCGTGCGCCGGGCATCGGAGTATCCAACCATCCGGACGGCCGGCGGCCCGAGTATCAGCGAACGGCGAACATGCCGAGCACGGTCTGGTCGATCGCGTCGCCTGCCGAGTCCTCAGCCGCGGCACGAACCGACACCGACCCGCCGGCCCGCAGCTCGCCGGCAGGCACGACCACAGCGAACTGGTCACCGAACACGCGCTCGACATGCAGCCCGAGCCAGTGCGCGCCCCGGTCGGACGAGACCCACAGCCGGACGTTGCCCACCGGGCCGGCCGGCGCCGTCGAGCCAGGCAGGTGCGTTACGTCCAAGCCCAGCCGCAACGCTCGGCCCGCCGGCGCGTAGCCAAGCGAGTCGAGCGCCGGCTGGTAGTCGAGCCGGACGACCGGCGGGATCGGCGTCGGCTCGATGCCCGGGTCGGGCGAGGCCATCGAGCCGAACGTCCAAGTGGTGTGCGAGCTGCCCGGCGCCGGGATCTGCGCGGTGTCCAGCTCCAGCCGTTGGTCCGCCACGAACGTTCCCGGCCCGGGCGGCACCTCGAAGTAGCCGAACGTGCCGTCGCGGTCGCCGACCACCGCACCGTCCTTGCGCAGCTGCAACGTAGCCGCGTCGACGCCGATGCCCTCGTAGCGGCCGACGTGCTGGCCGTCGCCCAGGCCGGTGGACACGAGCAGGGTCTGCTCGTCGTAGCGCGGCGCCTCGACCACGTCGGGATGCAATGCCCGCAGCCAGTGCACGGCCACGCTCTGCCCCGGCTGGTAGCTCACGTCGGGTTCGAACAGCCTGATCGCCGAGTCACCGGGCAGGTAAACGGTCTGCTGCCAGTGCACGTCGGGCGCGGCGGTCAGTAGCTCGACGCGGTGCGACGGCAGCGTGACCGGCCGGTAGGCCGCGATCGCGATGCCGGTGATGTCCGTCCAGCTGGCGCGCGCCTCGGGCACTGTCGTCGTCGACCCGAGCGGGTGGTACGTGACGTCCAGCCTGGCAAGGCCGCGGACGTCCGCGTCAGTCAGCCGGTAGGCCGGCGGGTCAGGGACGGTCGGCGTCTCGTGCACCAGGTCGTACAGGTCCGCGGAGTGCGCCCGGCCGGTCGCCAGCAGGCGCCATCGCGTCGTGAACGCGAACTTGCCGTGCTGCACCGGCTTCGTCGGCTGCACCAGAACCTTGCCGGCGGCGATGTCGTCGGCGGACGGCAGGTCGAAGTCGGTGTATCCGCCGCGCATGTCGTCGAACCGGCTGTAGTAGACCTGCGCCTGGTCGACCGCCGTCGCGACGTGCGGCACCGTCGGCGCCTGCAGCGGCTTCGCGTCGCGGGCATCGATCCGCACGGACGTGTCGGCGCTGACGTGCACCTCGGGGTCACCGCCGAACGTCACGGACTCGACAGTGCCGTCGGGCGCCGGCGTCTCGATCCGCGACTGCACGCCGTACCAGCCCGGCGCGACCCGAGCCGTGCCCTGGCCGGCGTCGTTCAGGGTCAGCCCGAAATAGGATCCGCCGTTCACCAGATCGCCGTTGACCAGGTCGACGCGTCCGCCCGCGTACGGATTGCCGTGCCGGTCGGTGACCGTGACGGTGACGTCGTAGCGCTCCGGCTCGACCTCGAAGCCGACCGGCAGGTGCAGGGCGGCCTCGCCGCCGGTCGTGACGTCGACGGCTCCCCCGTAGTGGACGCCCGGGGTCGCGGCGCCCGGGTCGAGCGTCACGGTGAACGACGCGGAACCTCCGGCCGGGACCGTCAGCTGCGTGGTCGAGACGGTCACCGGGTCCGCGGCCGCCGCTGTGGCGACGCCGGTACTTGGCCCGCTGACGATCGGCGCGACATGAGGCGCGAGATCGACGGTGGCCGCAGTGGCGCCCGGATTCGTCAGCGTCACCTGCTGGCTGCGCACCGCCCGGTCCGGCCATCGCAGCAGGCCGAAGTCGACCTCTGCCGCCGAGGACGAGAGGGGTTCGGTGGTTGCGCGCGCGAGGTCGAGCCGGCCGCCGCCCTGGTCGTACACGCTCGACCGGGCGGACGGATCCGCGGTGTCGACGAGCATCGCCTTGACGCGGTCCCACGACCAGTCCGGGTGCTGCTGCATCAGCAATGCCGCCGCGCCCGCGACCTGCGGCGTGGCCTGCGAGGTACCGGAGAACGTCGTGTACAGCTCGCCAGTGCGCGCACCCGCCTTGGCCCCGATGATCTGGACGCCGGGCGAGGTGATGTCGGGCTTGAGGCGGCCGTCGCCGAGTGTCGGGCCGCGCGAGGAGAAGAAGACGACGCCGTCGGTGGCGTTCACCGCTCCGACGGTCAGCGCCGAGGGAGCCACGCCCGGGCTCGCAACGGTGGACGCGCCGCTGCCCGCGTTGCCCGCGGCGACCACGAACAGGGCACCGCTCGACGCGGTCAGCGACTCGAGCGCCTGCACGACCGGATCGTCGAGGCTCGGGCTGCTCGCCTGGCCGCCGAGGCTCATGTTGACGACGTCGGCGCCCTGCGAGGCGGCCCATTGCATGCCGGCGATCACCCAGGAGATCTGCCCCTCGCCATCGGCGTTGAGCACTTGCCGGCGAGCAGGTGCGCCCCGAACGCGACGCCGCGGCGCGCGCCGTCGGCCGCCGCACCGGTGCCGGCGACCAGCGACGCGACGTGTGTGCCGTGGCCGTTGTCGTCCGTGTCGACCGGGTCGTCGGTGAAGTTCGCCGCGTCCACGACCTGACC
>DASXRA010000090.1:0-2399 GCA_036506855.1 Jatrophihabitantaceae bacterium | reverse complement strand
CGAGGACGCCGTCGCCCGCGTCATCCGCGGATGCGAGGCGCATGTCGTCTGCGTCCAGGAGGCGCCCCGCTTCGCGCGGTGGCGATCGAAGAATGCGGCGCTTGCTCGACGCAGCGGGCTGGTGGTCGTGGGCGGCGGGCGACGTGCCGCGGCGAACCTGATCCTGTCCTCGCTGGCCGTCGACGTCGTCTCGACCCATGACGTCCTGTTCACGCCCGAGCCTCGGCTGCACCAGCGGGGGACGGCGATTGCCGTGCTAGCCCTGGGTGGCGTCCGGTTCGCGGTGGCAGGCACGCACCTCGACCTGGCCGAAGCACCGCGGCTGCGCCACGTCGGCGAGCTGCACGCGGCACTGGATCGCTACGTGTCCGCCGACGTGCCCGCCATCGTCGCCGGCGACATCAACGACGTGCCGGGTTCTGCCTCGTGGCAAGCGCTGACCGCGCGTCGCACGGACGCGTGGGCGGCGGCCGGCAGCGGGCCGGGGTTCACCTCTAACCCGAAGAACCCGAGACGCCGGATCGATGCCGTGTTCGCAGATCAGCGCCTGCCGGTGATCTCGGCCGAAGTGGTCGACACACCTGACGTCGTCCGTGCGAGCGACCACTACCCGGTGCTGGTCGAACTCGGGCTGGACGGCTGAGCGGGCCGCACAACGTCGGCCGAACTACTTAGCCGAGCGAAACTCAGAGCGAGCAGGCAGAGCGCGACGTCGCGCATCATCACGTCCCAGTAGCCGCCGATCATGGCCAGGTTCGCGACGATGCCCGCCAGCCACAACGCCACCAAGTAGCCGCCGACGCGCGGCATGAACAGCACGACGACGCCGGCGACGATCTCCACGATCCCGACGACATACATCGTCTGATGCATCGTGTCGAACGGGCTGAGCCAGTGCTGCACTTCGGGGGCCAGGTACTTGTCCCAGTTCACCATCACGTGCGCGAACTTGTCGGCCCCGAACAGGATCGGGACCACCGTGAACGCGATGCGCATGATCCAGAACGTCTGGAACGCGGGGTCGGTCTTCAATCGGGCGAGTAGCGGCGGCTCTGCGGCCCGTCGGGCAAGCGTGGTTGCAGCCATGGCACACTTCCTTTGTATCGGATGTATTTCTGCACGCTAGAATGCCCAGTCGATTGCGTCAAGATATTCGTCCGATAGACTGCAGCGGACGACCGAGGAGATGCCGATGCACCGAGTAGCGAATGCAGACGCGTTCGACGAACGGATAGGCCGGATCGCCGCGCTCGGCGAACCGATCCGGCGGGCGCTGTACCGCCATGTCGCGGCGCAGCCAGAACCTGTCAGCCGTGACGAGGCCGCGACCGCGGTCGGGATCGCACGCCACGTCGCGAAGTTCCACCTCGACCGGCTCGAAGCCGACGGCCTGCTCGAAACCTCCTACAGCCGGCCACCTGGACGCGGCGGACCCGGCGCCGGCCGCCCGGCCAAGCGCTACCGGCGCTCGCGCGGCGAGGTCTCCGTCAGCCTGCCCTCGCGCAGCTACGACCTGGCCGGACGGGTCATGGCACGAGCAATCGTCACGGCCAGCGGCACCGATGTCGCCATCGAGACGGCGACCCGGCAAGCCGCCAGGGCCGAAGGCCGCGAACTCGGCGAGCAGGTCGCGCAGCGTCTGGGGCCGGGTGCCAGCCCGACCAAGCGCGAGCACGCGGTCCGTGACGTTCTCGCCGAGCACGGCTACGAGCCGCGCACCGCCGAGCGCGTCATCACGCTCGCGAACTGTCCATTCCATGCCCTCGCCGAGGACTACCGCGATCTCGTGTGCGGAATGAACCTCGACCTGATTCGCGGGCTCCTCGACAAGTGCGGCCCCGGTGGCCCTCGAGCCCGCCTCGACCCCGGGCCCGAGCGCTGCTGCGTCACGCTCGACAGGCAACCGACCGCCGGCAAGCAGCCGAGGCAGGCCACATGACGACCATTGCGACGGTGCGCCCGCTGTCGGTCCTCGCCCCACACCGTGGCATCGATCTCGACGCGGCCGAACGGGCAGCCGCGGACCTGCTGCACGCGCTCGGGATCTCCACCGACACCGAGACCATGCGCGGCACACCCGGCCGGATGGCCCGCGCGTACGCCGAGATGTTCAGTCCGGACGCGTTCGACATGACGACGTTTCCGAACGACGAGGGCTACGACGAACTGGTACTCGTCCGCGGCATCCCGATGCGCTCGGTCTGCGAACACCACCTGCTGCCGTTCGTCGGCGTCGCCCATGTCGGGTACCTGCCCGGGGCTCGCATCCTCGGGCTGTCGAAGCTGGCCCGGCTGGTCACGCACTTCGCCGCGCGGCCGCAAGTCCAGGAACGGCTGACCAAGCAGGTCGCGGGCTGGCTGGACCAACACCTGCAACCCCGCGGGGTCGGCGTCGTCAT
>DASXRA010000089.1:0-10751 GCA_036506855.1 Jatrophihabitantaceae bacterium | reverse complement strand
CTGGCGGCCGACCTGCCGTGGATCGGGCCTGCGATCGCGCCGCTGCGGACCGCGCTGGACCGATCCGGCGCCGATGTCGCGATGCTGTCGAGCGGCGGGCGGCTGAATTACCTCGCCGCCGCGTGGCGCCGGTCCGCGCTGGTCGCCGCCGTGCATGGGCTCGATGACGCAGCAGGCGCCTCGATGCGCCGCATCGTCGCCGACGCCCGGATCGTCGAGGTACCCGACGCGGGGCACTGGAGCGAGGACTGCGACACCTGGACAGATCTGGCGCGTGCCCAGCAGCGGCATCACGAAAGGAGCTACCCGTGACGCTCGACGAATGGGTCCGCGACCTGTCCGACGCGCTCGGCGTGGACGCCGCGGCGACGGACGTGCCGCTGCTGCTGGACGTCGCCCGCGACGCGGCACACGGCATCGCCCGGCCCGCGGCGCCGCTGACCACGTTTCTGGTCGGGCTCGCGGCGGGCCAGCGCGGCGGCGGGGCGGAGGCCGTGGCAAGCGCGGCCGCAATCGCGCAACGGCTCGTCCAAGCTCAGTCGGCGAGCGACTCCGACCCGGCGTAGACGTTGAGCCGGTCACCACGCACGAGCCCGGCCAGCAACAGGTCGTAGGTGCGGGCGAGGTCGACGGCCAGGCTCGACGGTGCCGACACGGCCACGACGCCGGCCACCCCGGACGCGAGAGCCTTCTGCACGATCTCGAACGAGACCCGCCCGCTGACGACGAGCAGGTGATCGCGCAATGGCAGGCGCCCGTCGAGCAGCGCCCGGCCGACCACCTTGTCGACGGCGTTGTGCCGCCCGACGTCCTCGCGGACCACAAGCACGTCGCCGGACACCGTGGCCAGCGCAGCCGCGTGCAAGCCGCCAGTGCGGTCGAATGCCGGTTGGTGGCCGCGCATGAGATCCGGCAACCCGGCGAGCATCGAGCGGGACACGTGCCAGCCCGGCGAATGCGGCGCGGATGTCCGCGGCGGCAACAGGTCGATCAGGTCGGCACTGCACACCCCGCAGGACGCCGTGGTGACGAACGCGCGCGAGCGCGGCGGCACGACGCCGGGGCGCAGCGTGATGCGCACCCCGTCGGCCTCGCGGGACTCGCGCATCCTCGCGATATCGCCGGCCCGGCCGACCCCGGACTCGGCGACCAGCCACCCGGCGGCGAGCTCCAGGTCGTGCCCCGGTGTACGCATCACGACCGCGAGCACGTCGTCGCCGAGCGAGAGGGTCAGCGGTGCCTCGACCGCGAGCTCGTCGGGCGCGGGTGAGCCGTCCGCGCCGCGCAGGCGGACGATCGTGCGCCGCGTCGTCATGACCGCCATACCCAGCGAGCCTACAGTTGGCTGCATGGCTGATCAGGCGAAAGTCAGCAGCCCGAAACGATCGGCGGCCGGCGTGCCGAGCGTCGCGCACAGCGTGCGAACGGCGCTCGCTGAGATGGGACCGCGGCGCGGCCTCACGGCACTTCTGGCTGCGAACCAGACGCACGGATTCGACTGCCCGAGTTGCGCCTGGCCGGACCCGGATGACCGCAAGACGGCCGAGTTCTGCGAGAACGGCGCCAAGGCCGTCGCCTGGGAAGCCACCCGCAAGCGCGTCGACGCAGCGTTCTTCGCAGCGCACTCGATCGACGACCTCCGGGCGCAGACCGACCACTGGCTCGAGTCGCAGGGCCGGCTGACCGAACCGATGTACTGGCCCGCCGGGGGCACCCACTACCAGTCGATCGGCTGGGACGCCGCGCTCGGACTCGTCGCCGGACGGCTGCGCGCGCTGCCCGACCCGAACCGGGCGGCGTTCTACACGAGCGGGCGCACCAGCAACGAGGCCGCGTTCACCTATCAGCTCTTGGCGAGGCGCTTCGGCACGAACAACCTGCCCGACTGCTCGAACATGTGCCACGAGTCAAGCGGGTTCGCGCTTACCCAGACGCTCGGCATCGGCAAGGGCACGGTCCGACTCGTCGACATCGCGGACCACGCCGAGCTCATCGTGATCGTCGGGCAGAACCCGGGCACCAACCACCCGCGCATGCTCACCGCGCTCGAAGCGGCGAAGCGACGCGGCGCGCGCATCGTCGCGATCAACCCGCTGCCCGAGGCCGGCCTGATCAAGTTCCGCAACCCGCAGAGCACCCGCGGACTGGCCGGGCCCGGCACCAAGCTCGCCGACCAGTACCTGCCGGTGCGCGTGAACGGCGACCTCGCCCTGTTCAGCGCGGTGAACCGGATCCTGCTCGAACGCGAGGACGCCGCACCCGGCACGATCCTCGACCGCGACTTCATCGACGCGTACTGCGACGGCTTCGACGCGGCAGCCGCCGCCTGGAGCAAGCTCGACTTCGCCGACCTGCTGCCGATGACCGGGCTGGCGCGCGAGGCGATCGAGGCGTTTGTGGACGAGGTCGTCGCGGCGCGCACCATCGTCGTCTGCTGGGCAATGGGGCTCACCCAGCACCGCAACGCCGTGGCGACGATCCGCGAGATCGCCAACTTCCTGCTGCTACGGGGCAATGTCGGACGCCCTGGCGCGGGCGCCTGCCCGGTACGCGGGCACAGCAACGTCCAGGGCGACCGCACGATGGGCATTACTGAAAAGCCCAGTACGCCCGCCCTCAATGCGCTGCGCGACGAGTTCGGCTTCGATCCGCCACGCGAGCCCGGCTACGACACCGTCGACACGATCCGGGCGATGCGCGACGGCCGGATCGACGTGTTCGTCGGGCTCGGCGGCAACTTCGTCCGGGCGACACCCGACACGAACGCCACGACGGCCGCGATGGAACGCTGCGCGCTGACCGTGCAGGTCTCGACGAAGCTGAACCGCTCGCACCTGCACACGGGCCGCGAGGCGCTGATCCTGCCCTGCCTGGGCCGCACCGAGCGCGACGTGCGGGCAGGCGGCGAGCAGTTCGTGACCGTCGAGGACTCGATGAGCATGGTGCACGCGTCGCACGGGCGGCTGGCGCCCGGATCGCCGCATCTGCGCAGCGAGGTCGCGATCGTGACGGGTCTGGGCCGCGTGCTGTTCGGCGACGATCTCGGTTGGACGAGCATGGGCGACGACTACCGGGTCATCCGCCGCCACATCGAGCACGTCGTGCCGGGCTTCCACGCGTTCGAGGAGCGCGTCGAGCAGCCCGGCGGGTTCGTGCTCCCGAACGGGCCCCGCGACTCGCGCAGCTTTCCGACAGCGGTCGGCAAGGCACGGTTCACGGTCAACGAGCCCTCGGCGGTCGACGTGCCAGCCGGGCACCTGCTGCTGCAGACGGTCCGCTCGCACGATCAGTTCAACACCACCGTCTACGGGCTCGACGACCGCTACCGGGGCATCAAGGGTGGCCGGCAGGTCGTGTTCGTCAATGCCGACGACGTGCGCGCACTGGGCCTGTGCGACGGGCAGGTCGTCGACCTGGTCAGTGTGTGGGCCGACGGCGAGCGGCGCGCGCCCGGCTTCCGGATCGTCGAGTACGCCACTCCGGTCGGCTGCGCGGCGGCGTACTTCCCGGAGGCGAACGTTCTGGTGCCGCTCGACTCGACGGCCGAGGGCAGCAACACGCCGGCGTCGAAGTCCACCGTGATCCGGCTGGAGCCGGCTCGGGCCTGACGAGCGCCGCTCGTCATGATCGCCCCGCCGCTCGTTACCCAAGATTTCCTGATCATGTCGCGTTCGACGGCGCCCGCGGCGGCCGCCGCGCAGTCAGACGCGACATGATCATGGACGGTGGGTGGGTGGTGGCCGTGGCCCCGCCGCCTGAACGGTGCGCGCTACAAGGCGTCGGGGGCGGCGGCACGCAGTGCGGTGCGCATCGCGGCCACGGGCGCCGGTTGGCCGGTCATCAGCTCGACCTGCCGCGCCGCCTGGTGCAGCAACATCAGCGCGCCGCTGACGACCGTGCCGCCGGCCGAGGCAACTGCCGTGGCGAGGGGAGTGGGCCATGGCGAGTAGACGACGTCGAGCAGCGCCTGACCGGCCCGCCACGAGCGCGCGGCGAGCGCATCCGCGGCCCCGGCTGGCAGCGTCGAGATCACCAGATCGCCGGCCGCGTCGTCGAGCGTGCCGAGCTCGACCTGGATGCCGACGCGCTCGGCCGTCCGGACCACCTCGGCGGCGCGGGAGCGATCACGCACCAGCACCGAGCAGCGTCCTAACCCCAGCTCGGCGAGCGCGACCACCGCTGCCTGCGCGGTGCCCCCCGCGCCGAGCACGGTCGCTGTCGCGGGCCGGACGCCCGCCTCGCCGAGCGCCGCGAGCATGCCGGCGACGTCGGTGTTGTCAGCCAGCCAGCCCCCGGACCGCGGAAGCAGCGTGTTGGCGGCCCCGACCGCGCTCGCGCGTGCGCTCGCCGACTCGGCCAGTTCGAGGGCGACCCGCTTGAGCGGCATCGTGCACGCGAAGCCGGCCCACTCGGACCCGCTCGAGGCCAGCAAGCCGGCCAGCTCGGCGACCCCGGTTTCGATGGCGTCGAACTCCCAGTCCAGGCCGAGCTCGCCGTAAGCAGCGCGATGCAGCAGCGGCGACAGCGAGTGCGCGACCGGCCGGCCGAGCACGGCCGCACGCACTACCCGCAGCCCCAGTGGTTCTGCCGGCACTTCTCGACCGCAGCCGCGAACGCGTTCTCGTCGTTCGTGAAGAACAAGTGCCCGTCGGCGTCACCGTTGACGTAGTAGAGCCAGTTGCCGGGCGTGGGCTGGACCGCGGCGGTCATCGCGGCACGTCCCGGGTTGCCGATCGGTGTCGGCGGCAGGCCCGCCTTGAGTCGCGTGTTGTACGGCGTCGGGACGTTGTAGTCGATCTTGACCGGGTCCTTGCCCGCGAGCCTCGCCTCGTAGCTGCTCGTCGCGTCGATGCCCAGCGGCATGTTCTTCGCCAGCCGGTTGAAGACCACCCGGGCGACCTTGGGGCGGTCGTCGGAGAACTTGGCCTCGCCCTCGATCATCGACGCGATGATCAGTGCCTGGTACGGCGTGATCTTCAACTTGTGGGCGGCTTCGGCGAATCCCATGTCGCGGTCGACGCTGGTGAACTCGCTGGTCATCTGCTGCAACGCGTCGACCGGCGTCGTGCCGGGGTCGATGCCGTAAGTGTCGGGGAAGAGGAAGCCCTCTGCCGACTTGAGTGGGCCCGACGCGGCGCTGTAGCCCTCCGGCAAGCCCAGATCGCCCACCTTGGCGGCGACGGACTGCATCGTGCTGACCGGCACGCGCAACACCTTGGAGAGCTTGACGAGCACGTCCTTCTCGGTTGTGCCCTCGGGGATCGTCAGCTCGGAGCTGACCTTCGAGGACGGGTCGAGCAGCATCGCCAGCGCCAGGCTTGCCTGCATGTGCTTGTGCAGCCGGTAGTAGCCCGGCTCGATCGAACGCGACTCGTCATTGTTCGATGCGGCGTTGGTGAACGCGCGCTTCGTACGCACCACGCCCTGCTTCACCAGGGTCGAGCCGATGGCGCTCGCAGTGTCGTTGGCCTTGACCTGCACGAGTACCTGACCGGTGCCTGACCCGGCCCAGTCCTTGGGCGAGAACCGGTCTGAGATCAGCGGGCGGGCGATGTACCAGCCGCCCGCGACGACGATGATCGCAGCCACGACCGCCGCGAGCGATGCGCGCCTGCGGCGACGGCGCTGCACGCGGCGCTGGTGCTGCCGTGAGCGTCTGCTCTGCTCGCGTGACATCGGTACGTGCGGGTAGCCCGGCACTTGCTCAGCCGCGGCGTACCCGTCGTCTCCGTACTGGTGGTCGTCAGGCCCGAACAGCAACGAATGCGGATCGGACGTCTCGAGCGAGTCGTGGTGCTCAGACCTCACCAGACGGGCTCCATCCTGTATCGATCGACAATCGACACCGTCGTTCAGCGCGCGGCGCGCGCATCCAGCCAAGTATTCAGCGCGGCGGGCGCGTATCGAGCCAGTGTTGCAGTATTTCCACGGCGGCCGCTTGATCGACAACGGCACGCCTGGCTCTGCCCCGGACACCGCGCTGTGCGAGCCTACGCTCCGCCGTTACCGTGGTCAGCCGCTCGTCGACCAGTTCGACCGGAACAGGGTCAATCATCCTCGATAACCGTTGTGCGTAGTCACGGGCCATCGCCGCCGACGCACCCTCGCGTCCGGCCAGCGTCACGGGCAGCCCGACCACGACCCCCACGACGCCGTGCTCGAGCACGAGGCCAGCGAGCTGGGCCAGGTCAGCGTCGCCGGCCGGATCGCGGCGCAGCGTGGCGACGGGAGTGGCGAGCGTGCCACCTGGGTCGCTGCGCGCCACGCCGACGCGCACCGTGCCGACGTCGACGCCCAGCCAGCCACCGGTCACCGCTGGGCGTGCTCCGCGATGTGCGCACGGGCGGCCGCGAACGCGTCGGCCAGCTTGGCCGCGTCTCCCCCGGCGCCTTGCGCGAGGTCGGCCTTGCCGCCGCCGCGAGCGCCGAGAGCCGGAGCGAACGCCCGGACGATGTCGCCCGCGGCGAGGCCGGCCGCCTGCCCGGCGTCGTTGACCGCCGCGACGAAACTGACGCCCTTCTCCGACGGCGACGCCAGCAGGACGACGGCGGGATCGCCCTGGCGCAGGCGGCCGCGCACGTCCAGCGCGAGCGAGCGCAGGTCGGTACCGCCGACGCCGGCCGGTGCTTCGGCGGTGACGACCTGGGCGCCGCCCACCGGCTCGGCCCGCGCGGCGAGATCGCCCGCGCTGGACAGGACGGCCGCGGCGCGCAGGCGCTCCAGCTCCTTCTCGGCGCTCTTGAGCCGGTCGAGGATCGCCGCGATCCGGTCGGGCAGCTCGTCGGGTGGGGCTCTGAACTCGTCGACGAGCCGGCCTACCAGGACGTGCTCGCGAGCGAGGAAGCGGAACGCGTCCAGGCCGACCAGCGCCTCGACCCGCCGCACGCCTGAACCGATCGACGCCTCGCTGAGCAGCTTCACCATGCCGATGATCGAGCTCCGCGGCACGTGCGTACCGCCGCACAGCTCGCGCGAGTAGTCGCCGATCTCGACGACCCGCACCTTGTCGCCGTACTTCTCGCCGAACATGGCGATCGCGCCGATGCGCTTGGCCTCGGTCTGGTCGGTGACGAACCACCGCACCTCGAGGTCGCGCAGCAGCACCTCGTTGATCTCGTCCTCGACGTCGCCCAGGACGCTCGGCGGCACCGCCGACGGGGTGTTGAAGTCGAACCGCAGCCGGCCAGGCGCGTTCAGCGAACCCGCCTGCGACGCGGTCTCGCCGAGCGAGCGGCGCAGCGCGGCGTGCAGCAGGTGCGTGGCCGAGTGACTGCGCGACACTGCGGCCCGCCGGCCGACGTCCACGAGCGCCAGCGCCTGGTCGCCCGGACGGACCTCGCCGCGCACCACCTTGACCCGGTGCGCGATCAGCCCGGGCAGCGGCGACTGCACGTCGACGACGTCCAGCTCGGCCTCGTGGCCCGCCGCGTTGATCGTGATCCGTCCCCAGTCGGGCTGCTGCCCGCCACCTTCGGCGTAGAACGGGGTCGCGTCGAGGATCAGCTCGACCTCCTCGCCCTCGCCGGCGCCGTCGAGCAGGCCGCCCTCGCCGACCAGTGCGGTGACGCGTGCCTCGCGCATGACCTCGCGGTATCCGGTGAACTCGCTCGGACCCGACTCGAGTGCTGCCCGGTACCCGGCGAGGTCACCGTGCCCGATCTTCTTGCCTTGCGCATCCTCCTTGCCGCGGCGACGCTGCTCGGCCATGAGGCGACGGAAACCGTCCTCGTCGACGCTGATGCCCTGCTCGGCGGCCATCTCCAGGGTGATCTCGATCGGGAAGCCGTAGGTGTCGTGCAGCTGGAAGGCCTTCTCGCCGGACAGCTGCGTGCCGCCGGCCGCCCGCGCGTCCGAGACCGCGACGTCGAAGATCGACGTGCCCGAGCGCAGCGTGTGCAGGAACGCCTCCTCCTCGGCGTAGGCGTAGGTCGAGATCCGCTCGAAGTCGCTGGCCAGCTCCGGATACGACGGTGCCATGCAGTCGCGGGCGACGGGCAGCAACTGCGGCAGCGCCGGATCGCCGTACCCGAGCAGCCGCATCGCGCGTACTGCGCGGCGCAGGATGCGGCGCAGCACGTAGCCACGCCCCTCGTTGGACGGCGTCACGCCGTCGCCGATGAGCATCAGCCCGCTGCGCACGTGGTCGGCGATCACCCGCAGCCGCACGTCGTCCGGATGCGACTGGCTGGCCGCGTGCCCGGAGTGCTCGCCGTACCGCTTGCCGGTGAGCTGCGCGGCGAGATCCAGGATCGGCTTCGTCTCGTCGATCTCGTAGAGGTTGTCGACGCCCTGCAGGATCGTCGCGATCCGCTCCATGCCCATGCCGGTGTCGATGTTCTTGCTCGGCAGGTCGCCGAGGATCTCGTAGTCGCCCTTGTGCGGGCCAGTGGCCGCACCGCGCTCGTACTGCATGAAGACGAGGTTCCAGTACTCGAGGTAGCGGTCCTCGTCGACGGCCGGGCCGCCGTCGGGCCCGTAGTCGGCGCCCCGGTCGTAGAAGAGCTCGCTGCATGTGCCGGCCGGCCCGGGAATGCCCATGTCCCAGGTGTTGTCCTCCCTGCCCCGGCGGACGATCCGCTCGACCGGCACACCGATGACCTTGTGCCAGATGTCGAACGCCTCGTCGTCCTCGAGGTACACGGTGGGCCAGATGCGCTCGGCGTCGAGGCCGAAGCCACCGTCGGCGACCGCCTTCGTCGAGAGATCCCACGCCAGCTCGATGGCGCCCTGCTTGAAGTAGTCGCCGAAGCTGAAGTTGCCGTTCATCTGGAAGAACGTGCCGTGCCGGGTGGTCTTGCCGACCTCTTCGATGTCCTGCGTGCGGATGCATTTCTGGATGCTGGTCGCGCGCTTCCACGGTGCCGCCAGCTGCCCGGTGAAGTACGGCACGAACTGCACCATGCCGGCGTTGACGAACAGCAGGTTGGGATCCTCGAACGGCAACGGCGCGCTGGGGACGACGGTGTGCCCGTTCGCCTCGAAGTACCCGAGGAACCGCTTCTTGACCTCGGCCGTTCTCATGCCTCGACGCTCCCGAGCGTGCCGTCCAGGCCGGCGCCCTCGCGCAGTTCCGCCTCGCGCTCATGCATCGCGTCGCGGACGTCGGCGGTGAAGTCACGCAGGCTGTCGGACAGGTCGGACAGCCCGCCGCCGAGGCTGCCGGCGATGCCGCGTGGAGTGAGCTTCTCGGCCGCCCGCGACAGCTTGCGCACGATCAGGGCCCCGATCGTGATGCCCATGACGAGCCAGAACAGCCGACGGGTCATCCGGACGCTCCGTCCGGTGATCCGCGGCGCGCCGCACGGTGCTTGCTCTTCGCCTCGCGCAGCAGCTGCGCGTCGCGGCGGTCGTGCACGGTCTTGCGTACCCCGTAGCTGAACGCCGCGGCCTTGATCAACGGGCTGCCGAGCGTGCTGGACACGATCGAGGTCAGCGCCGAGACGTTCGTGGTCATCGAGTTGACGTTCTTGGAGATGCCCTCGAGCTGGTCGAGCTGCGAGTTCACCTGCGCGATGGTGTCCTGTGCCTCGCTCAGCAAGGGCGTGGCTCCTTCGCGCGCGGCGCGGATGGCGAGCGTGGCCTCGTCCAGGGTGCGTCCCAGTTTGAGCAGCGGGTACGCGAGGAACAACACGAGCAGCACAAAGGCGCCGGCCGCGATGATCGCGGCGATCGTCCCACCAGACACGCCTAATCCTCCAAGCTGTCGAGCAGCCGGGCCCGCCGATGAGGCGCTGCCCAGCGTGCGACCCTACCGGGTCAGCGATCGGCGCTCTCGCCGTTTGCCGCCCCCCGGATCTTGCCGCGTAGCTTCGATACCCGCTCGGCGAGAACCCGCTCGGCGCCGTGCTCGCCGGGCCGGTAGTAGTCGCGGCCGACCAGCTCGTCCGGCGGGTACTGCTGCTCGACGACCCCTTCGGGCGAGTCCGGCGGGTAGCGATATCGGCCCTTCGGGATGCCGGGCTGATGCGTGTCACGCAGGTGCACCGGCACCAGCCCCGCTTTGCCGTCGCGGATATCGGACTGGGCGTCGTTGATCGCCATGACGACCGCGTTGGACTTCGGCGCGAGCGCGAGGTGGATCGTGGCCTGGGCGAGATTGATGCGCGCCTCGGGCATCCCGATCAGCTGCACGGCCTGGGCTGCCGCCGTCGCCGCGAGCAGCGCCGTCGGGTCGGCCAGGCCGACGTCCTCGCTGGCATGGACGACCAGCCGGCGGGCGATGAACCGCGGATCCTCGCCCGCCTCGATCATCCTGGCGAGGTAGTGCAGCGCGGCGTCGGCGTCCGAGCCGCGGATCGACTTGATGAACGCGCTGATCACGTCGTAGTGCTCGTTGCCGTCGCGGTCGTAGCGCACGGCCGCGGTGTCGACGGCCTTCTCCAGGGTGGCCAGATCGACCGCCGTGCGACCCGCCGCCTCAGTAGCGCCGGCTGCTGCCTCGAGCGCGGTCAGGGCGCGGCGCGCGTCGCCGTCGGACATCCGCAGCAGGTGCGCCCGGGCGTCGTCGTCGAGCGTGACGGCTCCGCCGAGGCCGCGTTCCTCGACGAGCGCCCGGTCGACCAGTTCGCTGACGTCGGCGTCGGTGAGCGGTTGCAGGCTGAGCAGCAGGCTGCGCGACAGCAGCGGCGACACGATCGAGAAGAACGGGTTCTCGGTGGTCGCCGCGACCAGGGTGATCGTGCGCGTCTCGACGGCGCCCAGCAGAGAGTCTTGCTGAGTCTTGGAGAAGCGGTGGATCTCGTCGATGAACA
>DASXRA010000088.1:0-5099 GCA_036506855.1 Jatrophihabitantaceae bacterium | reverse complement strand
CGCACCGTCCTGGTCGAGCGCACCGCGACCGGCGGCCAGGCCGGCCAGAGTTCGCGGATCGAGAACTACCTCGGCTTCCCGGACGGCGTGTCCGGTGACCAGCTGACCGAGCGCGCCCGCCGCCAGGCGGTCAGATTCGGCGCCGAACTGCTCACCACCCGCGACGTCGTCGGGCTGGAGCCGACCGGTTCGGGCCGCACGGTGCACTTCGCCGACGGCGCGTCGGTCTCGGCGCACAGCGTCATCCTCGCGACCGGCGTGTCTTACCAGCGCCTCGCCGTTTCCGGCCTCGACCGGCTGACCGGGCGTGGCGTCTTCTACGGCTCGGCGCTGACCGAGGCGGCCAACTGCAAGGGCCAGGACGTCTACGTGGTGGGCGGCGCGAACTCCGCCGGGCAGGCCGCGGCCTACCTCGCGCGCGGGGCCAGCTCGGTGACGATCCTGGTGCGGGGCACGACGCTCGAGGCGTCGATGTCCTACTACCTCATCCAGCAGCTCGCCGGCATGGACGCGGTGCGGGTCCGACCGTGCACCGAGGTCATCGAGGCGCACGGTGACGACCACCTCGAACGGCTAACCCTGCGCGACAACGCGACCGGCACCGTCGAGACCGTCGACGCCGGCTGGCTGTTCGTGTTTATCGGCGCGGCACCGCGTACCGACTGGCTCGGCGACCTGGTCGCCCGCGACGAGCGCGGCTTCGTCCTCGCCGGCCCCGATCTCACGCCGGACGGCGGGCGCCCGCCCGGCTGGACGCTGGACCGCGCGCCGTACCACCTGGAGACCAGCGTGCCGGGGGTGTTCGTCGCGGGCGACGTCCGCGCCGAGTCGGCCAAGCGCGTGGCGTCCGCTGTGGGCGAGGGCGCGATGGCCGTGATGCTCGTGCACAGATATCTGGAGAAGTTGTGAACCTCATCTGCGATCCCGCCGAGTTACGCACCCTGTTCCTCTTCGAGAAGCTCACCGACGAGCAGCTCGACTGGATCTGCAACAACGGGCACGTCGAACTGATCGAGCCGGGCTTCGCATTCCACGAGGGCGAGCCGGCCGCCTGGTTCTACGTACTGCTCGAGGGCGAAGTCGGCAACTACCGCCGGGTCGGCGACGACGACATCGAGGTCAACCGGACGAGCCAGCGCGGCGTCTACGCCGGAGCCTGGACCGCCTATCTCGGCGACCAGGCACCCGAGAGCTACCTCAACTCGCTGCGCGTCTTCGTCCCATCGCGGTTCTACGTCCTGGCCGCGGGCAAGTTCGCGCAGGCGATGCGCGAGTGGTTCCCGATGCCGGTGCACCTGCTCGAAGGCCTGTTCTTCGGTGCGCGCAGCGCCCAGCAGGCAGTCGGCCAGCGCGAGCGGCTGCTCGCACTCGGTTCGCTGTCGGCCGGTCTGACCCACGAGCTCAACAACCCGGCCGCCGCCGCGGTGCGCGCCACGTCGTCGCTGCGCGAGCGAGTCGCCGGCATGCGGCACAAGCTCGCGGTCATCGCCAGCGGCCCGTACGACCAGACCACGCTCGAGACGCTGATCCGGCTGCAGGAAACGGCCGTCGAGCACGTCGCGAAGGCGCCGACCCTCACCGCTCTGGAGGCGTCCGATCGCGAGGACCAGCTCGGCGACTGGCTCGACGATCACGGCATCAGCGGCGGTTGGGACCTCGCGGCGACGTTCGTGCAGGCCGGCATCGACATCGCCTGGCTCGACCAGCTCACGTCCCTGGTCGACGGCGAGACCCTCGAAGGCGCGCTGCGCTGGCTGAACTACACCCTCGAGACCGAGTTGCTGATGAACGAGATCGAGGACGCCACGACGCGTATCTCGACGCTCGTCGGGGCAGCCAAGCAGTACTCGCAGATGGATCGCGCGCCGTCTCGGGTCATCGACGTCCACGAGCTGCTCGACAGCACGCTGATCATGCTGAGCGCCAAGTTCGGTGACGGGATCGCCGTCGTCAAGGACTACGACCGCTCGCTGCCGGACGTCCCGGTGTACGCCGCCGAGCTCAACCAGGTGTGGACGAACCTGATCGACAAC
This sequence comes from Jatrophihabitantaceae bacterium, assembly GCA_036506855.1. Classification (GTDB taxonomy): domain Bacteria; phylum Actinomycetota; class Actinomycetes; order Mycobacteriales; family Jatrophihabitantaceae; genus DASXRA01. The sequence goes on along the minus strand of DASXRA010000088.1, from coordinate 3,066 downwards.
GCCGTCGCCGCGATGGACGGGCACGGCACGCTGACCATCCGCACCTCGCGCGTGGGCGACGAGGTCCAGGTTGAGATCGGCGACACCGGCCCGGGCGTGCCCGACGAGATCAAGTCGCGCATCTTCGAGCCGTTCTTCACCACCAAGCCGTTCGGTGAAGGCACGGGCCTGGGCCTGGACATCTCGTGGCGCATCGTCGTCAACAAACATCACGGCGACCTGTCCGTCGAATCGGCGCCGGGCGACACCCGATTCCGGGTACGCATCCCGATCACCCCACAGGAAGGCTCGGGCAATGAGTGAACCCTCGGCGGGCATCGACCCCGCCGTGCCGCCGAGCGGCACCGGCTGCGTCGAGTGCGAAGCGGCCAGCGGCTGGTGGGTGCACCTGCGCCGATGCGCCCAGTGCGGCCATATCGGTTGCTGCGACACGTCGCCGTCACAGCACGCCCGCGCTCACGCGGCCGATACCGGACATCAGATCATCCGTAGCTTCGAGCCCGGCGAGTCGTGGTTCTGGGACTTCGGCACCGACCAGTACTACGACGGGCCCGAGCTGGCCGCGCCCGACCATCACCCGGTCGACCAGACCGTCCCCGGCCCGCGCGAGCGAGTGCCTGCCGACTGGCGCCAGCACATCCACTGACGCCCGTGCGACGCATCCGAACCTGGTTGGCTGCCCACGACCCAGGGTGGTACGCGGCGCACCGGGCAGTGCGCGCCGCCGTCGTCGTCCCCGCGGTGTTCGCACTCGGGTCGGTGGTGATCGCCGACGCCCAGCTGGCGACGTTCGGTGCGTTCGGATCGTTCGCGCTGCTGCTGTTCGTCGACTTCCCCGGCAGCCCGGGTAGCCGGCTGGCTGCGTACCTGATGCTGGGCGTGACCGGGGTAGTGCTGATCTCGCTCGGCACCCTTGCGTCGCGGGTGAGCTGGCTGGCGGTCGCGGCGATGGCGATCGCCGCATTCGCGGTGCTGTTCGCCGGCGTGATCAGCTCGGTGATCGCGGCGGCCGGACGAGCCGCGCTGCTCACGTTCATCCTGGCCGTGATGCTGCCTGGCCGTCCTCGCGACATCCCGCCGCGGCTGGCCGGTTGGGCCATGGCGATGGCGTTCGCGATTCCGGTCGCGTTGCTCGTCTGGCCCACGACGCATCAGAACCAGTTGCGGAAACGCACCGCCGAGGCCTGTCGTGCGCTGGCGGCCATGTTGCACCCGGAGCAGCCCCGGCCCGGCGGTGGCGACTCGTTGGTCGCCGTGATGAAGGCCGTCGACGCGTTGCGCGCGGCATTCCGCGCGTCGGCATCGCGCCCGGTGGCGCTGAGCACCGGCAGCCGGCTGCTGATGCGCGTGGTCGACGAGCTGGAATGGCTCACCACCGTGGTGGTCAACGCCTGTGCGGACGCGCCGGAGCAGTGGCCCGAGGCTGGGCTGCGACTGCGCATGGCCTGCGCGGATGTCCTAGTCTCCTGCGCGCATACGCTCGACGGTTCCGGCGCGGGCCGAATGGACGAGCTGCCCGACAGCCTCGCTCAGCTCGAGCAGCGGCGTGCGGAGGTCGCCGACGCGACCCTCGACGCGCTGACGACCGCCACGCAGGCGTCCCTCGTCCAGGCCCGGCCGGCGCATCTCTCCGCCGTTGCCGGCGACCTCGACCGTCCGCTGTACGCGGCGCACCAGCTCGGCTACGCGGTCGACCTGACCGGTCGCACGACGGCGGTCATCGGCGCCGCCGATGCGCGCACCTGGTTCGCGCGGCTCGCCGGACGGCGTCCCAGCGGCGCCATGACGGGTGAGCTCGCGGCCGCCGAGCAGATCGCCGCCGGCCATCTCGCGAGCCATTCGGTCTGGTTGCAGAACAGCCTGCGCGGTGCCGCCGGGCTGGCCGGCGCGGTGCTCATCGCCCGGGTGTCCGGTGCGCAGCACGGGTTCTGGGTCGTGCTCGGAGCTCTGTCGGTGCTGCGCTCGAACGCGTTGTCGACCGGCGCGACAGTTCTGCGGGCGCTCGCCGGCACGGTTGCCGGCTTCGTGTTCGGCGCCCTGCTGCTTGCTGCGATCGGCACCGATCACGCGGTGCTCTGGCCGCTGCTCCCGGTCGTGGTGCTGATCGCTGCCTTCACCCCGGACGCGATCTCGTTCCTTGCCGGCCAGGCCGCCTTCACCGTCGTCGTGATCATCCTGTTCAACATCATCGCCCCCGAGGGCTGGACGATCGGGCTGCTGCGCGTCGAGGACGTCGCGTTCGGTTGCGCGGCCAGCCTCGCGGCCGGCTTGCTGTTCTGGCCGCGTGGCGCCGCGGCAGCGCTCGGCCAGGCCATGAGCGACGGGTATCGCTCGGCGGCGGCGTACCTGCTCGACTCGGTGCGGTACGCGGCCGGGTACGGCGGACGGCCGTTCACCGCGCATCAGCGGGCGCGGGCTGCCGCCTGGCGACTCGACGACGCGCTGCGGCAGTACCTCGCCGAGCGCGGCAGCAAGCACGTCGCGCTGGAGAAGGTGACGACGCTGACGAACGGCGCCGGCCGGCTGCGGCTGGCCGGCGAGGCGATCGCGCGGATGCAGCAAGGCGAGAACAGCGCGGCCGCCGACGGGCTCGACGCTCCGGCGCGGTTGCTGGCCAACCGTGCCGACGACGTCACCGGCTGGTATCAGACCCTGGCCGGCGTGCTCTCCGGAGACGCGACGGACGTCCCGCCGGTGGGCAGCCCGGTCCGGACGGGCGGCGACGACGAATCGTTCCTCGACGTGCTGATCCCGTCCGTGCGGGGATGCGGCGACGCGCAACGAGCACGGGACGCGCAGCGGCTGCTCTGGTCCGCGCAGTACCTCGGCGACGTCAACCTGCTCCGCGGTGAGTTGGTCGAGCCGGCCGCGGAAGTGCGCACGGCCCGACGGCGTCCGCTTTGGGTGCGCTGACCTCACGAAACGGCGATCGTGCCACCCAGCGCGACGAGCGCCGCCCCGCCCGCGCGATCGATGCGGCGGGCAACCCGGGCGCTGGTCAGCCAGCGCCGGCTGCGCAGGGCGAGCCAGCACACGAGCGTCCACCACACCGCGCCGACCGCGATC
>DASXRA010000087.1:0-3103 GCA_036506855.1 Jatrophihabitantaceae bacterium | reverse complement strand
CGTAGTCGTCGGCGCCGAGGTCGAGCAGGCGCACCACGTCGGCCTCGTCGTCGCGCGCGGTCGCGATGATCACCGGCACGTCGCTGACCGCGCGCAGCATCGACAGCACGTCGGCGCCGTCGACGTCGGGCAGGCCGAGATCGAGCAGCACGACGTCCGGGCGGTGTTCGACGGCAGCGGTCAGTGCGGGCATGCCCGAGCCGACGCTCGTAACGACGTGGCCGTGGTCGTGCAGCGACCGGGTCAGCGCGATGCGGATCGCCGCGTCGTCCTCGACCAGCAGCACCTGTGACATGAAGCGGACGTTCAGGCGACCGGGTCGTCGCCGTCGCGCTTGTCGCGACCGGTGTCCCCATCCCGATGCAGGTTGTCGTTCAGGCGCCGCAAGAACTCAGGGTCGTCGTCGGGAGCGATCGAACGCCGCGGCGCTCCTCCCGCAGCGTCGCCTTGGCCCTGCCAGCCGAACTGCTGTCTCGGGGCCCGCGCCTTCACGCCGGCACGCGGACGTCCGAACACGAACCAGGCGACGGCACCGATCTCCAGTAGCAGCAAGATGATCAGTAGCCAGATCGCCTTGGGCAGGTTGCGAATCCGCTCCGGCGGCGCGGTCAGCGCGTCGAAGATCGCGTACAGCCATGCGACGACCGCAATGAAGAAGAACACGCCGCCGAGCCGGATGACCATGCGTCCAGAGTATGCCTCCGGACGCGATCAAGCCGTGGGCCGATACTGACGGGGTGGGATTCGCCGATTTGCAGGATTTTCTGGACGCTCTCGAACGCGATGGCGACCTTGCCCGTATTCGCGTGCCGGTCGACCCGCACCTCGAGGTGACCGGGATCGTCCAGCGTGCCTTGCGCGAGCAGGGGCCGGCGCTGCTGTTCGAGAACCCCTCGCGCGGACGCCTGCCACTCGCCATCAACGTCTTCGGCACGCAGCGGCGTATGGCCCGCGCCCTGGGCGTCGCAGACCTCGACGAGATCGGCGAGCGCATCGGCGAGCTGCTCCGCCCCGAGCTGCCGCGCGGCATCGGCGGGCTGCGTGACGCGCTGGGCAAGGCGGCCCAGTTGCGCTCCGCGCCACCGCGGCGGGTGAAGACCGCGCCGTGCCAGGAGATCGTCTACAAGGACGACGAGGTCGATCTCTCGATGCTGCCCGGCATCAAGGCCTGGCCGGACGACGGCGGCGTGTTCCTCAATCTCGGACTGACCCACACAAAGCATCCGCAGACGGGCGCGCGCAACCTCGGCATGTACCGCCTGCAGCTGCACGACGAGCGGACGGTCGGCCTGCACTGGCAGATCCACAAGGACTCCACTTCGCACGCGGCGCTGGCCGAGCGGCTCGGCGAGCGGCTGCCGGTGGCGATCGCGTTCGGCTGCCCGCCGGCCGTGACGTATGCCGCGTCCGCTCCACTGCCGGCCGACATCGACGAGTACCTGTTCGCCGGCTTCGTCGCGCGCGATCGGGTCGAGCTGGTCGACTGCCTGAGCGTTCCGCTGCAGGTGCCGGCCACCGCCCAGGTCGTCCTCGAGGGCTGGGTCGAGCCGGGTGAGCGTCTGCCGGAGGGGCCGTTCGGCGACCACACCGGCTTCTACACCCCGGTCGAGGCGTTTCCATACCTGCGCGTACAGACGATGTCGATGCGCTCCGACGCCATCTACCAGTCGATCATCGTCGGCCGGCCACCGCAGGAGGACGGCCCGCTCGGCAAGGCGACTGAACGGATCTTCCTGCCCCTGCTGCGATTGACGATCCCTGAGATCGTCGACTACGACCTGCCCGAGGCCGGGGTCTTCCACAACTGCGTCATCGTGTCCATCGACAAGCGATTCCCGAAGCACGCGCAGAAGGTCATGAACGCGATCTGGGGTGCAGGCCTTATGTCCCTGTCGAAGCTGATCGTCGTGGTCGACGCCGACTGCGACGTGCACGACTACGCCGAGGTCGCGTGGCGGGCGTTCGGCAACGTCGACTACGCCCACGACGTGCAGCACACGGTCGGTCCGGTCGATCACCTGGACCATTCGTCCTACGACCAGTTCTTCGGCGGAAAGCTTGGCGTGGACGCGACGCGCAAGCTCCGTACCGAGGGGTACGGTCGTGGCTGGCCGGCCGAATGCGTCCTCGACGAGGCGACGCGCGAGCTGGTGGATCGTCGCTGGGCGTCCTACGGAATCAGCCGATGACGCGGGCGGCGGACCAGGCGCCCAGTCGCGTCCGGGCGTTCCTGCGGCTGGTCATGATCGAGCACTCGGTGTTCGCGCTGCCGTTCGCTTACATCGCGGCACTCACTGCCATGTGGCGCGAGACGCGCTCCGTGCACTGGGTACAGCTGCTGCTCATCACAATCGCGATGGTGTCGGCGCGCACCGTGGCGATGAGCGCGAACCGCATCCTCGACCGGGACTTCGACGCGCTGAACCCGCGCACCGCGCGTCGCGAGCTGGTGACCGGCGAGATGACGATCCGCGCGGCCTGGACGGGCACCGTCGTCGCGCTGGCGATCTTCCTGGCGTCGGCTGCCGCCCTGTCGTGGCTGTGCCTGGCGCTCGCGCCGGTGGCGGTCGCGCTGCTCGTCCTTTACTCGTACGGCAAGCGATTCACCGACTACCCGCAAGTGCTGCTCGCGCTGGCGCAGATGGTGGCGCCGGTCGGCGCGTGGCTCGCCGTGACCGATGACTTCACCGTCGCGTCGTTCGCGCTCGGGCTGGCGGTCGGATCGTGGATCGGCGGCTTCGACCTCATCTACTCCTGCCAGGACGCCGAGGTCGACCGGCGCATCGGCTCACGATCGTTCCCGGCACGGTTCGGCGTCCCGACGGCACTGCGCGTCTCGACGTTCGTGCACGCCGGGACGTTCGCCTGCTTCGCGTGGTTCGGCGCCGCCGCCGGACTCGGCTGGTTGTGGTGGACGGGCCTGGCGCTGACCGCCGCCGTCCTGACCTACGAGCATCGAATCGTCCGCGCCGACGACCTCAGCCGCGTCAACCGTGCGTTCTTCACCGCAACCGGGGTGATCGGCGTGGGGCTGTTCGGATTCGCGCTCGCCGACCTGATCGTCCACGGGCTGGGCGGCTGATGCGCACACCGTGGATCGTCG
>DASXRA010000086.1:0-7462 GCA_036506855.1 Jatrophihabitantaceae bacterium | reverse complement strand
CGGATCGCTGATGCCGACGGACTCGCAGGCGTCTCCATGAGCGGCATCGCGAAGCAGCTGGGTCTCACGACGATGGCGCTGTACCGGTACGTCGACTCGAAGGACGACCTGAACGTCGCGTTGGTCGACGCCGCCTACGGCCCACCGCCGCGACGGCGGCCGACCGGGGCGTGGCGAAAGCAGCTCGAGGCGTGGGCGTCATCCAACCGCGCGGCGCTGGCGCGGCATCCCTGGATCGTGCAGATCCCGGTCACCGGTCCCCCGCTCGCACCGAACCAGCTGCGCTGGATGGAGCGCGGCCTGCACGCGTTCGCGGGCACGCCGCTGACCGAGCAGCAGAAGCTCTCCTCGCTCCTGCTCGTCGACGTCTACGTGCGCGGGCAGGTCTTGCTGAGCACGCAACTCGGCGACACCGTCCAGGGCGATCAGCGCGACGCCGACGAGCGGTACGTCCGCCGGCTGGCGCAGCTCATCGACGAGGACGCCTTCCCGGGCATTTACGCCGCGCTGCTGTCCGGCTCGTTGCAGGACGAGGGCGACTTCGCCGAAGAGGAGTTCCGGTTCGGGCTGCAAACCGTGCTGGACGGTATGGAGGCACGCATCACCCGGCGCCGAGCGGTCAAGCGGTCCAGGTAACCAGGATGATGACGGCGTGCGGATCCGCCGTGCCGTGATAGCTGACGCGCCGCGAATTGCCGATGTCCACGTCCGGGGCTGGCAGATCGGCTACCGCGGGCTGCTGCCGCAGAGCCTGCTGGACGCGCTCGACCCCGCGCAGCGGGTACCTCGCTGGACGGCCACTGTGCAGCGGGCGGATTGGCCGGTGTCAGGCACGCTCGTCGCGGAGGACGCCGGCGAGCTGCTCGGATTCGCCGACCTGCGCCCCACTCCCGATCCCGACCAGGACCCGGCGGCGGTTGGCGAGATCACCTCGTTCTACGTCGCACCGGACGCGTGGGGTCAGGGAGTCGGGCGCAGCCTGATGGCTGCCAGCGTTCGAACGATGAACGACGCCGGGTTCTCGGCGGCCAGCCTGTGGGTGCTCGACACGAACGTCCGGGCAATCGCTTTCTACGAAGCGGTCGGCTGGCTCCGCGACGGTGCGACCAGGGACGACGTCGTAGGCGGCGCACCGATCCGCGACCTGCGGTATCGACGAGCGATCCGGTAACCCGCTCGCGCTGTGTCGACACCGTCGTGCATGGTGAGAGCGTGACCGTGACCATGACCGCGACGAAACCCCGCCGCGCCCGGGCCGCGATCGCGATCACGTTCGCCGCGAACGGGTTCATGTTCGGGTCGTGGGTGCCGCACATCCCGGACGTAAAGCACCACCTGCACCTTTCCTCGGCCGCCCTCGGGCTCGCGCTGCTGGCGCCAGCACTCGGCGCGGTGCTGTCGATGAACCTCTACGGCCGCGCGAGTGCCCGGTACGGCAGCGCGACGGTCACCCGGGCGGCCCTGCTCGGGTTCTGCGCGTTCGCGTGGCTGCCCGGCATTGCCGACAACATGCCGGTGCTGTGGTTGACGCTGCTCGTCTGGGGGACGTCGATCGGCGGCCTGGACGTGGTGATGAACGCGCAGGGCGTCACGGTCGAGCACGCGTACGGCCGCCCGGTGCTGTCCGGATTCCACGCGGCGTGGAGCATCGGCGCGCTCGCCGGCGCCATCGTGGGCGGCGCCTGCGTAGGGCTCGGCATCTCCATCGCGCCGCAGCAGGCTGCGCTCGGCGGGCTGGTCCTGCTGGGCGTCCTGCTCGCGGGGCGCGCGTACCTGCCCGATCCGCCGCACCACGCCGCCGCGGCGACGCCGTCCGGCCAGCGCCGCGGCATGCCTGATCTGCGATTGCTGTTGCTCGGCTTCGCTGCCCTGTTCTCGCTGACCAGCGAGGGGGCCGTCGCCGACTGGAGTGGTGTGCTGCTGCGCGAGAACCTGCACGCTCGTCCCAGTCAGGTCGGCCTCGCCTTCGCCGCGTTCAGCCTGACGATGACCGCGGGGCGGCTCGTCGGCGACCGGGTCGTCCACCGGCTCGGACGCGCTCGCTCGATCGCCGTCCTCACCGCGATCGGCGCCGCCGGCCTCGCAGCGGGACTTGCCCCTGGTGGTCTCGTCGGCGCCGTCATCGGGTTCGCGCTGCTCGGCGTCGGCCTGTCGGTGATGGTGCCGATCGTGTTCAGCACGGCAGCCGACGGCGCGGCACCGGGGCCGGCGATCGCGACCGTCTCGACGCTCGGCTACACCGGCTTTCTCGTCGGCCCGACGGCGATTGGCCTTATCGCACAAGGAACCAGCGTGCCGTTCGCGCTCTGGCTGCTGCCGCTGTTCACCTGCGCCGGCGGCGTGCTCGGCATCGCGGCAGTGCGGATGACCGCTGCGCGGCAGGCCTAGTGCCGAAGCAGGAACGCGTCGATCTCGGCGCGGCGCGGCATCGAGGCCGACGCGCCGAGCCGCTGCACGGCGAGCGCCGCTGCCGCACTTGCCCAGCGCAGGGCGTCGGCCAGATCCGCGCCGTCCGCGCGGGCGACCGCGAAGGCGCCGACGAAGGTGTCGCCCGCAGCGGTCGTGTCGACCACCTCGACGGGGAACGCGGGCACGCTCAGCGCGGGCGCACACGCCTGCACGTAGACGACGCCGGCCGCGCCGAGGGTGACCAGCACGTCCCGGCCCGGACGCGCGAGGAGGTGCGCGGCCGCGATCGGCTCGACGCCGCCCGCCAGCGCCACGACCTCGTGCTCGTTCGCCACGATCAGGTCGGTCGCGTCGAGCAGGGCGTCCGGCAACGCCACAACGGGCGACGGCGTGAGCACCGTGGCCAGGTGGGACGACCGGGCGAACCGCGCCGCATCGACAACCACCGCCATCGGCAGTTCGAGCTGGAGCAGCAGGACGTCCGCGTGCGCGATCGCCGACCGGTGCGCGTCCGTCAACGACCGGACGGTCGCGTTGGCGCCGGGGACGACGACGATCGAGTTCGCGCCCGAGGCGTCGACCGTGATGTGCGCCGTGCCCGTCGCCTCGGCGGCCGTGACCAGGCCCGAGACGTCGACGCCTTCGCCCGCGAGCAGCGAACGGATCTGCGCGCCGTGAGCGTCGGCGCCGACCGCGCCGGCGAAGCTCACGGTGCCCCCGGCGCGCGCGGCCGCAAGCGCCTGGTTGGCGCCCTTGCCGCCCGGCACGGTGTGGAACGCCGACCCGTGGACGGTCTCACCGCGTCCGGGCGGGCGGTCGACCGTGACGACCAGATCCATGTTCGCGCTGCCGAGCACCGCGATCTGGGCCATGGCGTGATCCTTTCAGACGTGCAGCGTTGAACCTTCATATGTCAGTCTTCTCTTACAGGTGTAAGGAGGATGCCCTGAACAGCGACGAGCTGCTGACGCTGCTGAGCGCGGTGGGCCACTCGCAACGGCTGCGGGTGATCGACGCGCTCGCCGGCGGGCGGGTGCACGTCAGCGAGCTGGCTCGCCGGCTCGGGCTGTCGCGGCCGCTGCTCTACCTGCATCTGGACCGGCTCGAGCGGGCCGGCCTGGTCATCGGAAAGCTCGAGCTGGCCGACGGCGGCCGGGCCATGAAGTACTACGAACTCACCGACTTCGACGTGCACATCACGCTCGACACCGTCCGCGCCGCAGTTCGGGCGGCCGGTGAGCATCCAATGCCAACGGAAGGAACTCCGTCATGACTGGCGCGGTCATAGCGATCAGCATCGTCCTCATCGTGATCGGTGGCATCGCGGCGATCACGGTCTCCTACCACCGCTTGCAACGCCATCGCGCCGACGCGGTCGCGCTGCTCGTCGCCCTGTGGGTTCCGCTGTTCGTGATCGACACGGTGGCCACCGCGATCTGGCTGGCCTTCGCGACGATGATCACGCTCCCGGTGTGGTACCGCTACGTGCCACAGACATTCGACAACGGCACGCATGCCCACGGCGTCGACTTCGGCAACTTCCCCAACGGCCCGAATGGCGGCGGCAGCTGGGGGTTCTTCGTCGACGACATGGGTTCGGCCCTGCTCGCCGCGGGCATCGGAGCAGTGCTGCTGTTGCTGGTCGGCAACTACCTGATCGTCGCGGCGGCGCGAGCGCACGCCTGGGTCGCGGCGTCGCTCCTTCGCCAGGCAGCCGATCCGCTCGCCGCGGCCAAGCAGCTGCTCGTGGAGGATCCCGCGCTCAGCCGAGGCTGATGATCTGGATGCTTGCGAGCACGGCGTCACACCCCGCGTCGGCCTTCGACGGCTGGTCGCGGCGCTCGCACTGGATGTAGACCACGCTCGTCCCACGGAAGGCATAGATCGCCCGGACGTGCGCCCCGAGCGGCGTGGTCGCGGTCTGCTGATACGCACGGGTGTCCGCGACCCGGGTCGGCGTCAGGCTGCGCACGTTGAGCAGGCCGCTGTCGCCGGGGTGGAACCGCAGCCGGTCGGCGTAGGCGGCCAGCTTCGCGTCGCTGTAAGCGTCGGAGTCGAACGCCAGCCGGCTGGCCAGCACCTCGACCAGGTCGTACCTCGCGGTCGAGACCAGGGTCTTGTAGGCCCACTTGCCGCCGTAGCTCCTCAGCGACGAGTTGTCAGTGAAGCCGGCCGGACGCTCGTAGCAGAACGGCGCGCCGGTCTTGGTGATTGCCGTTGCCGGGCAGTCGAGCGTGGCCGCGCGGCTCGTCGTGGACGATGCGGGCGGCGAGCTCAGCGCGCCGTGCCCGGCCGTAGCCGACGAGCACGCGACCAGCGTCAGCAGCGCGGCGAACAGGATGCTGCACGGTCGCACGCTCGAAGTATGACAAACACCTACATCCTCCGCGCGGCAAGCGCAGGGATCAGCCGGCCCGGTACTCGCGCAACAGACCGCGGCTGATGATCGTCTTCTGGATCTCCGACGTGCCCTCGCCGATGAGCAGGAACGGCGCCTCGCGCATGAGGCGCTCGATCTCGTACTCCTTCGAGTAGCCGTACCCGCCGTGGATCCGGAACGACTCCTGCGTCACCTCGGCGCAGTATTCCGATGCGAGCAGCTTGGCCATGCCGGCCTCGACGTCGTTACGCTCGCCGGCGTCCTTGAGGCGCGCCGCGTTGACCATCATCAGGTGCGATGCCTCGACCTTCGTCGCCATCTCGGCGAGCTTGAACGCGATGGCCTGGTGGTCGGCGATCTGCTTGCCGAACGTCCTGCGCTGCTGGGCGTACGCGACCGCGAGCTCGAACGCCCGGATCGAGACGCCGCACGCCCGCGCGGCCACGTTCACCCGGCCGACCTCGACGCCGTCCATCATCTGGTAGAAGCCGCGGCCGCGTCCTTCCATACCCCCCAGTACGGAATCCGCCGGGACGCGCGCACCGTCGAGCACCATCTCGGTCGTCTCGACGCCTTTGTAGCCCATCTTGTCGATCTTTCCGGGGATCGTCAGACCAGGACGCGTCTGGCCGAAGCCTGGCTCCTTCTCGATCAGGAACGTCGTCATGTTCCGGTACACCGACTCGGCACCGAGCTCGTCGCGGACGAGCGTGGCGACGACACCGGCCCGGGCGCCGTTGGTCAGCCACATCTTCTGGCCGTTCAAGACGGCGTCGCCGGCCGCGTCATCAAAAGTTGCCCGGGTCTTGATCGCAGCAACGTCGGAACCACACTCGGGCTCGCTCATCGAGAACGCGCCTCGCACCTCGCCGGTGGCCATCTTCGGCAGCAGCCGCCGCTTCTGCTCGTCCGTGCCGTGCTGGGCGATCAGGTACGCGACGATGAAGTGCGTGTTGATCACGCCCGAGATCGACATCCAGCCCCGCGCGATCTGCTCGACGACCAGCGCGTAGGTCAGCAGCGACTCACCCAGCCCGCCGTACTCCTCGGAGATGGTCAGCCCGAACAGGCCCATCTCCTTCATGCCGTCGACGATCGCGTCGGGGAACTCGTCCTTGTGCTCGAGCTCGGTGGCGTAGGGCAGGATCTCCTTGTCCACGAAGGTCTTCACCGTCGACAGGATCTCCGACTGGAACTCGGTGAGATCGGCGGTCTGGGCAAGCCGGGCCATCTGCGTGCACCTCCAGGGTTACCCCGCAGTATCAGCCAGCCGGCGCGCGGACGCCTAACGAATCCGGCGGTGAGATGACTCTCAGCCGCTCAGTGCCCGATGCCCGACAGGTCGACGGTCTGCCCCGGCGGGGGCTCGGAGAACGAGTACGGCTTGCCGTAGTCGGAGAACGTGACCGACCCGCCCAGGCTCGACGGGTCGACGGCCTTGAGAATGACCGGCGGACCGGTGAGGGCGATGAACAGCTGCGTCCCGTCCGAGCCGACGTACTTCGTGGCGGCCACGCCGTCGACCGTCGCCGGGCCTGACTTCTTCAGGTCAGAAGTCGATCCGGGGACCAGCTCGCCGACGAATGACTGTCGGTCGAATGCCTGCTCGAGCGGCTTGAACGCCTTCTCCTTTGCGGGGCCTTGACCCACTTCCCGGCAAACTTCGCCTCTGCGTCAGCACCCTCCAGCTGCTTCCACAGTGCTCCGGGCAGCTTGAAGTACAGGGACGACCCACCGAGATTGATCAGCTCGATCTTCTGCCCTTGCTCGGTCACTGATCCGGCCGTCTGATGCGTCGCGAAGTGGATGTCGAACGCGACGGGCTTGCCTTGGTCATCGGCCCCCTCGCCCACCATGTGGAAATCCGTGGCCGCCTGCATCGCCGCGGTGACCTTGCTGCCGAGGTCGCTGACCGGAATCGTCGCGTTCCCGCTCGCGGACGGCGCCGCGCTCGATGAGCTAGATGATCCGGAGGGCACTGACGGCGTAGTGCCCGTGCCGCCCTTGGTCGTCGTCGACGTGCACCCGGCGACGAGCGCCGCGCAGACGACGGCGGCAAGCGCGGCCGCCAATGACTCTCGCACGGCTGAGCCTTTCCAATGAATTGTGTGGGTGCGCGCGGGAACGCTACCAATGCCGGCGACCCGATAAGGCATTGACCCGAACGGCCGTACAGGCGCTCAGCTTGCCGCGAGCTTGGCGAGATCGATGACCAGCGTTGCCGGCGGCGGCCGGAATCTGTACGACTTGCCGTAGTCGGAGAAGCTGATCGTGCCGCCGTCACGCGCGGGATCGACGGCCTTGAGGATGACCGGCGGCCCGTAGAGAGCGATGAAGAGCCGGCTGTGGTCCGAAGCCGACTTGTACTCCGTGGCGCGTACGCCACGGACCCTCGCCGGACCGACTTTCTTCATCCCCTTGGTTATGTCCGACGTGATGTCGGTGAACAAGCTCGCGTCGAAGTGGTGCGCGAAGCCCGCGAACCTCTTGTCCTTGGCCGGAATCCTGACGCACCGGCCGGCGAAGAGCTCCGCTGCCTGCTCGCCGGCCCGCAGCTTCCATGTCGTCCGGGACAGCCGGAGATACAGCGACGCGCCTCCGGGATTGATCAGATCGAACTTCTCGCCGTTCTCGTTGATCCATCCGGCCGCCTTGTGCGGCGCGAAGTGGATG
>DASXRA010000085.1:0-2569 GCA_036506855.1 Jatrophihabitantaceae bacterium | reverse complement strand
TGGCCGCTGTCGTCGCGCGGTCGCCGTTCGGGCAGGGTGCCGCGTGGCCGGTCGTGCAGACCGTCCAGGACGACGGCATCTGCGTCGAGGTGATCGCGCCGGCGCCCGACCTGCCCGACGCGCTGGCCGACGAGGCGCAGCAGCTGGCCCTGCGCATCGCCGCCGAACTCGGGGTGACCGGCGTGCTGGCAGTCGAGCTGTTCGAGACCGTTGACGGCCGGTTGGTCGTGAACGAGCTGGCGATGCGTCCGCACAACTCAGGGCACTGGACGATCGAGGGCGCACGCACCTCGCAGTTCGAGCAGCACTTGCGCGCCGTACTCGACTACCCGCTCGGCTCGACCACCCCGACGGCGCCGGTAGTGGTCATGGCGAACGTGCTGGCCGGCCCTGACGACGTCAAGCCCGCCGCGATCGACGAGCGGGTGCACCACTGCATGGCGCGCTGGCCGGACGTCAAGATCCACCTGTACGGCAAGGGATTCCGTCCCGGCCGTAAGGTCGGTCACGTGACGGCGCTCGGCAGCGACCTCGCCGACGTCCGCGCGCGGGCCGCCGCCGCCGCCGACGATCTGGCGAACGGAGCCCGATGAGCAGCGATGAGCGCTCGCGCGAAGAGCCCCGCCGCCGCGGCGCGGCCCGCGCCGAAGGCGCGGAGCGGAGCCGCGGATCCGCCCGAGCGCAGCGAGCGGCGGGGACGCGGATACGCCCGGGCGGGAGAGTAAGAGTCGCAGTGATCATGGGCAGCGACTCGGACTACGACGTCATGGGCGCGGCCGCCGAGACACTGACCGAGTTCGGCGTTGCGCACGAGGTGCGGGTCGTCTCGGCGCACCGCACGCCGCTCGGCATGACGCGATATGCCCAGGACGCGGCCGGCCGGGGCATAAAGGTGATCATCGCCGGGGCCGGCGGGGCGGCTCACCTGCCGGGCATGGTCGCCTCGCTGACCGCCTTGCCGGTGATCGGCGTCCCGGTGCCGCTGAAGTACCTCGACGGCATGGACTCCCTGCTCTCGATCGTGCAGATGCCCGCGGGCGTTCCGGTGGCCACGGTGTCGATCGGCGGGGCACGCAATGCGGGGCTGCTGGCGGTGCGCATCCTGGCCACGGCCGACCCAGAGCTCGCCGACCGGATGACGGCGTTCCAGGCCCAGCTCGCCGACGCCGCTGCAGCCAAGGACGCCGCCTTCGCCGAACGCCTGCGCAAGCGCTAACCCGTCGAGTGCGGCACGGCCTCAGCGAGGGCAGCGCGGAAGTCGCGGTTGCCGGGGTTGTTCGGGAACAGCTCGTCGATCGCTCGTGCGAGCTCGGAGCCGACCATCAGCAAGGACGGCTCGGACCTGCGGGATATCGCCAGGGCGCTGTGCCCGTAGCGCAGCGCCTCGTCCAGCTCACCGCGGCGCGCGGCGACGACGCCGAGCGTCAACTCGGCCTCCGCCCGGCGCATCGGCGATCGGCTCGTCCCGTCCGTGGCGGTGGTCTTGCGGATGGTCTCGCGGGCGTGCATCTCGGCGATGTTGTCCTGGCCCATCAGCCGGTAGCAGTCCATTGCGTAGAAATCGAATTTGTCGGGATCGACGACGAAATGATGATCGGGACGCTCCGGGTACGGCAGTGAGTCAAGAAGCACCCGGCCTTTCTCCAGCGCCTGCGTGGCATTGCGGTGGTTGCCCATCCGCGCCCAGGCCTTTGCCTCCTGGGCGAACAGCTGCACGGACACGGATCGTCCAGGTGCGGCGGCCTGGCCTGCCTGCACGGCGTCGACGACCTCGCGAAAGCGGTTGTGCGTCAGGTCGAACCAGGCGCGCATCTCATGGGCCCAGCCGACCACCGTCGCGTTTCCGGCTTCGACGCCGAGCTGGAGCGCATCGACCCGGGACGCTTCGGCCGGCGCGTACTGGCCGCCGTCGAATTGCAGGCAGCCGACGAGCAGGGTCAGCCACGCGGCCGAATCGAGAACTTCTCGATGCTGCGGCAATGTCAGACGATCACCGAGAAGTCCGGTGATACGCGAGAGCCATTCGCGGGCCTCGCTGATCAATACGGCGGGGTCTTGTCGTACGTAGTCGCAGCACATTTGCTCGACGGTCAATTGCAGTGCGTCCAGCGTGCCGTCGTCGGTGGACGATCCGCGGATGCGCTGGACGAGCTCGTGCGTGTCCATGCCGCTTCGGATCAGCAGCAACTCGTCGGTCGTGTGGTGCTGCATCGGCGGGCGCAGCGACGGGAAGATCGACTCGACGACCGTCCCCAGCGCGGCAGCGATGATCGGCCGGTAGAACTCGTCGGGCCGGTTGCGGCCGCGTTCCCAGCGCTTCCACTGATCGAGCAGGCCGTCGGGCAGCGGAACCGCGGAGAACGTCCGCATCGCATGCACCGCGTCGGCCTGGGACCAGTTACGTGCGATCCGCTCCCGCCGGAGTCGTTTGGCCCACTCCGGCCGGTCTGGTTCCTCGTCGTCGGCCATGCATCCCGTCATTCCGCAGAGAAGGGGGCAACCTTGCCCCCTTACTGAGTGCCCCCATCCATGCCTCCTGTGTAATCGGCCGGGAGGCATCAGAGTGGAT
>DASXRA010000084.1:0-4745 GCA_036506855.1 Jatrophihabitantaceae bacterium | reverse complement strand
CTTGCTGTAGTCGATACCGACCATGCCCCGGCAGTTGTAGTTGTTCTCGCTCGCGGTCGTGGCGATGTCGGCGGCGTGATACGGCGTGCCTTCGATCGCGCTGTTCTGCACGACCGCCTGATGCGAGATCCCGGGCGTCATGTAGAGCCCGAACTTCAATCCCTTGCTGTGCACGTAATCCGCGACCGCCTGGATGCCGTTTCTCGAACCGCTCGGCGGGAACTTCGTCGCGTCGATCACCCACCGGCCGAACTCGTCGACATTGGGTCCCTGGCTACCCGGGCACTGATACCAGAAGTCGTCGACGTTCACGTTCTGATAGCCGACGTCCTTCAACCCGCTACTCACCATCGCGTCAGCCTGAGCCTCGATCTTGGCCGCCGTCGGCGTCCGCCGAATGAAACTCCAACTACTCCACCCGAGCAGCGGCGTGAGCCCGAGGCCGTTGTCCTGCGCACCTGCCGGAGGCGCTGACACGACCGCGACGGCGATCATCGGCACAGCGACGAGCAGGGTGGCCAGGCCACGCAGCAGCGCTCTCACGAGTCCTCCTGTTGGATTGTGTTGACTTCGCGGTGCGGCTGTCGTGGCTGCGATGGTCATCCCCGTGCCACCACTACTGTCTTCAGTGACGCTTTCGCCGGTTGGACCCACTTGCCCGGGATGCGGCGGTGCCGTCCCATCCATACCGTCGTTCCGACAGCTTCGAACTGAATCACACAGAACGCGACAGGTCAAGGGTGTACGTCCGCAGTGCTGGAGGGTCGGAGCAGGGCGAGCTAGTCGGTGATCGCGCGGCGCATCGCGCGATCGGCAGCATGCCCGAACGCGCTCACCAGGCCCTGCACGGCAAGGGGCCGCAGCCTCGACACGACCGCGGCGAGCTGATCGCGATCGGTCGTCTCGCCGCGGCGGAACGGTTCCCAGATGCCGCGCTGGAAGACCTCGGTGAGCCCTTCCGCGACGGCCGTCGCGTGCTCGTGGATCACCGCGGCGGCATCGCGCAACACGGCGGCCGGCACCGGTAGGTCGATCAGCTCGAGGCCCATGCTGAGCATCGACGGCGTGGTCCGGAATCCGGCTCGGCCGACCCGTTCGACCATGCCCAGCGCCACCAGCAGGTCGAGCTCCGACCTGGACAACGGCCGCCCGGCTCGTCGCTGGAGGGCGGCCCGATCGAGCTCCTCGGCCGGCTCGGGCGTCCACGGTGCGAGCATCGCCGCCTGCATCGCGAAGTCGGCGGACGACGCGTCATGCGGGATGCGCGCGAGCACCCGCTCGATCGCCGCGAGCGTGTAGCCGTGATCTTGCAGCTGGCGGATCAGCTGGAGCCGCATGCGGTGCTGCGAGCCGTAATACGCGATCCGGCCGCGTCGCACGGGCACCGGCAGCAGGCCCTCGGCCGCGTAGAAGCGGACGGTGCGCACGGTCATGCCGGTACGCGCGGCGAGCTCGTCGACGGTCAGCTCCTCGTCGCTTGGCTCGACTGCCGTGGTCACACTCACAATGCTATCGGCATAACTGCGCCAGTGATACTGTCAGCGTCGAGACAAACGTCCCAAGAGCCCGCGCTCATCTCCCCGAGGACGGTCAGTCAATGACTACAGAAGCCTTCGTTTACGACGCGATCCGCACACCACGCGGCAAGGGCAAGCAGAACGGCTCGCTGTACGAGGCCAAGCCCATCTCGCTGCTGGTCGGCTTGATCGACGAGCTGCGCAAGCGCAATCCGACGCTGGATCCCGATCGCATCGAGGACGTCGTGCTCGGCGTCGTCACACCGATCGGCGACCAGGGCTCCGACATCGCGCGCACCGCCGCGCTGGCGGCCGGGCTGGAGAAATCGGGCCCCGGCTTTCAGCTCAACCGGTTCTGCGCGTCCGGCCTGGAAGCGGTGAACACCGCAGCGCAGAAGGTCCGATCCGGCTGGGAGGATCTGCTGCTCGCCGGCGGCGTCGAGTCGATGTCGCGCGTGCCGATGGCCTCCGACGGCGGGGCGTGGGCAATGGATCCCGAGACGTCCTACGCGACCAGCTTCGTGCCGCAGGGCATCAGCGCCGACCTGATCGCCACCCTCGAAGGGTTCGGCCGCGACGACGTCGACCTGTTCGCCGCCGAGTCGCAGACCCGTGCCGGGAAGGCGATTGCCGACGGAGCGTTCAGCCGTTCGGTGATCCCGGTACGCGACCGCAGCGGGCTGACCCTGCTCGATCACGACGAGTTCCCGCGCCCCGGCACGACACCCGAGGCACTGGCCGCGCTCAAGCCGTCCTTCGCGGCGATCGGCGACATGGGTGGATTCGACGCCGTGGCACTGCAGAAGTACCACTGGGTCGAGCGAATCAACCACGTGCACACGCCGGGCAACTCGTCCGGCATCGTCGACGGAGCGGCGCTGACGATCGTCGGCAGCGAGCAGGCCGGCCGAGACATGGGGCTCAGGCCACGCGCCCGCGTCGTCGCCACGGGCGTCGTCGCGCAGGAGCCGACGATCATGCTGACCGGGCCTGGCCCGGCTGCCCGCAAGGCACTCGCCAAGGCCGGGCTGAGCGTCGACCAGATCGACCTGTGGGAGGTGAACGAGGCGTTCGCGGCGGTCGTGCTGAGGTTCCTGCGCGACCTGGACGTCCCGCACGAGAAGGTGAACGTCAACGGCGGCGCGATCGCGCTCGGCCACCCGCTCGGCGCCACCGGAGCGATGATCTTGGGCACGCTGATCGACGAACTGGAACGCCGAGATCTCAGGTACGGGCTGGCAACGCTGTGCGTCGGCGGCGGCATGGGCGTAGCGACCATCGTGGAGCGGGTGTGAGCATGATCAACTGGACCCAGGACGACGACGGCATCGTCACGCTGACCATGGACGATCCCGACCAGCGCGCCAACACCATGAACCGGGCGTTCGGGGGCGCGTTCGCCGCGACTGTCGACCGGCTCGTCGCCGAGAAGGACTCGCTGTCCGGCGTGATCGTCACCTCGGCGAAGGACACGTTCTTCGCCGGCGGCGACCTGCGCAACCTGATCCAGGTCGGCGACGACAACCTCAAGGAGTTCTTCGACTACGTCTCGGGCATCAAGGCCTCGCAGCGCACGCTCGAGACGCTGGGCAAGCCGGTCGTCGCGGCGCTGAACGGTGCCGCGCTCGGCGGCGGCTTGGAGATCGCGCTCGCCTGCCACCGCCGCGTGGCGCTGGACAACCCCAAGGCCGAGTTCGGCTTCCCCGAGGTCACCCTGGGCCTGCTGCCCGGCGCCGGCGGCGTCACCCGGACGGTCCGGATGCTGGGCATCGCCGACGCGCTGATGAAGCTGCTCCTGCAGGGGCAACGGCTCAAGCCGGCGCAGGCCCTGGAGACCGGCATCGTCGACGAGCTGGCCGCCACGCCGGAGGAGATGCTCGCGAAGGCGCGGGACTGGATCAAGGCCAATCCCGAGGCCGCGCAGCCGTGGGACAAGCCCGGCCACAAGATTCCCGGCGGCACGCCGTCGAACCCCAAGTTCGCTGCGTTCCTGCCGGCGTTCCCGGCCAACCTGCGCAAGCAGATCAAGGGCGCCCCGATGCCCGCGCCGCACCACATCATGTGCGCCGCGGTCGAGGGCAGTCAGGTCGACGTCGACACGGCGATCCGGATCGAGACGCGCTACTTCGTCGATCTGGCCCGCGGCCAGGTCGCGAAGAACATGATCCAGGCGTTCTGGTTCGACCTGAACTCGATCAACGCCGGTGGCTCGCGACCTTCCGGCTACCCGAAACGCGAGGCCACCAAGGTGGCCGTGCTCGGCGCCGGCATGATGGGCGCCGGAATCGCCTACGTGACAGCACGAAACGGCATCGACGTCGTGCTCAAGGACATCTCGATCGAGGCGGCCGAGAAGGGCAAGGACTACTCGCGCAAGCTGCTCGACAAGGCGATCTCGCGCGGCAAGCTGACCGAGGCGAAGCGCGACGAGGTGCTGGCCCGGATCACGCCGACCGCCGACAACGCGGATCTGGCCGGCTGCGACCTCGTCATCGAAGCGGTCTTCGAGAACACCGCCTTGAAGCATCAGGTGTTCGGCGAGATCGAACCGATCGTGGCCGATGACGCGCTGCTCGGCTCTAACACGTCGACGCTGCCGATCACCGAGCTGGCCGGCGGCGTCGCGCGCAAGCAGGATTTCGTCGGGCTGCACTTCTTCTCCCCCGTCGACAAGATGCCGCTGCTGGAGATCATCCGCGGCGAGCAGACCTCCGACGAGGCGATCGCCCGCGCGCTCGACTACGCGGCGCGGATCAAGAAGACGCCCATCGTGGTGAACGACAGCCGCGGCTTCTTCACCAGTCGCGTCATCGGCACGTTCGTCAACGAGGCGCTGGCGATGCTCGCCGAGGGCGTGCCACCGGCCACGGTCGAGCAGGCCACCACCCAGGCCGGCTACCCGGTCGGCGCGCTGCAGCTGACCGACGAGCTGAACATGGAGCTGTTCGTCAAGATCCGCAACGAGACCCGTGCGGCGATCGAGGCGGCCGGCGGTGCGTTCCCGGCGCATCCCGGCGAGACAGTCGTCGATCGGATGGTCGAGCTCGGCCGGCCGGGACGCCTGCGCGGTAAGGGGTTCTTCGACTACGACGCCGATGGCAAGCGGACCGGCCTGTGGCCGAGGCTCGCCACGGAGTTCCCGTCCGTCGCAGACCCCGCAGACATCGACCTGCACGAACTGCAGGAGCGGATGCTGTTCGCCGAGGTGGTCGAGTCGGTGCGCTGCCT
>DASXRA010000083.1:0-9059 GCA_036506855.1 Jatrophihabitantaceae bacterium | reverse complement strand
CCGCCCTTGCCGTGCAGGCAGTAGTCGAACGCCGCGACCATCTCGTCCTCGCGCTCGACTCCGGGGTAGACGTCGACGAGCGAGCGCAGCCGATCCAGCCGCAGCACCGCCAGGCCACCCGGGCGCAGCGTGCCGAGATCGCCGCCGGAGCCCTTGACCCAGAGCAGTTCGACCGGCGCGCCGGTCACGGGATCCGGCTCGGTGCCCTTCGCCGACGTGTTCCCGCCCGCGTAGTTCGTGTTGCGCGGATCGGCGCCCAGCCGGTTCGAGCGGGCGATCAGCTCGTCGACAGTCGTCATGCGCCCCATCCGGCCTGGTTGCCCCCGACCCGTTCGGCGACGATCCGCTCGGCGTAGCCCGAGCGCGCGTACGCGGCCATCGGGTCGGGGTCCAGCCCCTGCTCGGACCGCAGGTCGGCGAGCAAGGGCCGGACATCTCTGTTGTAGGCGTCCATCAGCACGCCGTGCGCGCCGAGCACGTCACCGGCAGCCTGCGCCGCCCGCAATGCGTCGGAGTCGACGAGCGACGCCTTGGCCGTGGCCTCCTGGACGTTCATCACCGAGCGGATCTGGCCGGGGATCTTCGGCTCGATGTTGTGGCACTGGTCGAGCATGAAGGCGATCTCGCTGTCGTCGTCGAACCCGCCGCCGAGCCGGACCTCGTGCAGGATCCGGAAGAGCTGGAACGGGTCGGCCGCGCCGACGATCAGGTCGTCGTCGGCGTAGAAGCGCGAGTTGAAGTCGAACGCGCCCAGCTTCCCCGCGCGCAGCAACAAGGCGACGATGAACTCGATGTTCGTGCCCGGCGCATGGTGCCCGGTGTCGACGCAGACCTTCGCCCGCTCGCCCAGTTGCAGGCAGTGCGCGAACGCGGTGCCCCAGTCCGGCACGTCCATCGTGTAGAACGCCGGCTCGAACAGCTTGTACTCGAGGATCAGCCGCTGATTCTGGCCAAGCCGCTCGTACACCGCGGCGAGCGCTTCGGCCAGCCGGTCCTGGCGCTCACGGATCGAGTCCTGCCCCGGGTAGTTCGTGCCGTCGGCGAACCACAGCTTCAGGTCACGCGAGCCGGTCGCGTCCATGACGTCGACGCACTCGAACAGGTGCGCCAGCGCCTTCTTGCGGACGTCGGGATCGGGGTTGGCGACACTGCCCAGCCGGTAGTCGTCGTCCTGGAAGACGTTGGCGTTGATCGTGCCCAGCCGCACGCCCTGCTCTGCCGCATGCGCCGCCAGCGCTCCGTAGTCCTCGACGCGATCCCACGGGATGTGCAGCGCGACGCTCGGGGCGACTCCGGTGTAGCGGTGCACCTGCGCGGCGTCGTCGATCTTCTCGAACGGGTCGCGCGGCACGCCCTGCTGGGTGAACACCTTGAACCGCGTGCCGGAATTGCCGAACGCCCATGACGGCAGCTCGATCCGTTGGCGCCGGAGAATGTCGGTATTCATGGACTCACCTCGACGAGTTCTGTTCCGAGCAAATCTGCAGTCGCCCGCAGCTCAGCCAGCAGGTGACCGGTGCCGAGCGCCCAGTGGTGCGAGATTCCGGTGGCGCTCCACGCGTCGGTCCACTCACCCGGGTCGCAGCCGAAGTCGACGCGCGAGGTCGTGTTGCCGATGCGCAGCAACGGACCCGGCACGACGTTGCCCTCGGACGCGACGAACCGGAACGCGCCGTCGCGCTGCTGCGCGATACCGAACGCGGTGACCGGCCCGTGCTTCACGTCGAACTCGACCGAGACGCCCCACCCGCGCTTGCCGTGGTAGACGCCGAGGCCGCGCAGCAGCGGACGCTTGTCGCTGATCGCCAGGTGCGCCGGGCCGTCATGGCCCATCTCGACGACGTTGTCGCGGAAGTTCAGCGCCTGGAACTCGGTGAACGAGCCGCCGCCGCCGAGCCGGTCGACGATCAGCATGGCCAGCGACGTGCGCAGCTCGTACTCCCCCGCCGCCGGGATCCCCCGGGCCGTCAGCAACGAGGCGCCCAGGATCATGCCGGCGCCGAGCCGCTCGTGCGTCTCGCCCTCAAGGCCGCGGTGGTAGTACGCCAGGCTGTCCAGGGCGAAGTCGCGCACCAGCGCGTCCAGGCCGACCGACACCCGGGCGGCCCACCGGAAGTCCTCGTCCTGCACCGTCGCGTCCAGGTCGAACACGTCGGCGGCGAGAGCCATACGTGCCTCGACCTCGGCGTCGGTCACGGCGTTGACGCGCACCCGCAGGTCGTCGAACTCGACGACCTCCATGTGCCCGCCGAAGTTCACCGGGATCAAGGTCAGGTCGGTCGAGACGTCGAGCATGCCCGGGTAGAGATGCCCCATCAGGCCGTGCCGGCCCTGGCGCAGCGCGCCGCGCACCCCAGCGGCCTTGATCCAGCGGGTGATCTTCGCCCAGGCGCGTTCGTCCTCGACGAAGCCCGACACCGAGCGGAACGGGATCCCCGCGCGCAGGAACGTGTTGCCCATCTCCGGCAGCGGGCAGGCGCCGCAGTAGGCCAGCCACTGCCCGGTGTCGAAGTTGGCGTGGTCCATCGACTCGGTGGGTTGCAGGTTGATCAGCAGCACCGGCGCGTCGCTGCGCTGCGCGATCGGCAGCAGCATGGACGCGGTCATGTACGTGGTCAGGAAGCCGACGATCAGGTCGCAGCCGGCCGCGCGCAGCAGCTCGGCCGCGCGCGCACCGTCGTCGGCGTCGGAGATGAACCCGACGTCGACGACGTCGCAGTCGAGCGCCCGCATCCGTTCGGACACCCGCGCAGCCGAGCGTTGCAGCTGCGGGAGCAGGTCGGGGAACTGCGGCCAGTACGCGCCGAGTCCCCCGGCGACCAGCCCGACCTTCGCCCGTCGCGAGACAACGTGCTCGGTCATCGGCTCGCTCCCCTCAGCGCGTCGTCGAGGTTGAACACCTCGTCCAGGACGAGGAACCCCTCGTCCGGCGGGCGCCCGGCGAGGCCGGTGAAGTACCGCGACATCTCCGCCTGCCAGCGCCGGTTCACGTCCGTGGCCGCCATGGCCGCCTGCGCCGCGGCCAGGTCGTCGGCCTCGACGTAGCCGACGAGCAGGCCGTCGTCACGGACGAACAACGAGTAGTTCCGCCAGCCGGTGTCACGCAAGGCGTGCAGCATTTCCGGCCAGACCTGAGCGTGGCGCGCCCGGTACTCGGCAAGCAGATCCGGACGGACCTGCAGCAAGAAGCAGTAGCGCGCCACGACTCCTCCGGTCGGTCAGAAGTTGAACTGGTCGACGTTGCTCTTGTCGAACACGGTCGGCGGGCCGAGGACGACGGACGGCCCGGTTTCGCCCGAGGGCGGCAGCACCGTGTACTCCTTGAGCTTGCCGGCCGTGAACTTCGTGCCGGGCGTGAGACTCGCGCTGCCCGACGCCAGGGACGCGGCCGCGTATCCGGCGAGGTAGCCGAGGTCGTTCGGGTTCCACAGCTCGAACGACTCGACGGTGCCGTCATGGATGTACGGCTTCATCTGCGAGGGCAGGCCGAGCCCGGTCAGCGTGACCTTGGCGGCGATGTCCTTGTGCGTCGAGAGGTAGCGAGCCGCCGTCGAGATGCCCACCGTCGTCGGCGAGATGATGCCCTTGAGGTTCGGGTATGCGGACAGCAGACCCTGCAGCACGGTCAGCGACGTCGCGGGGTCGTCGTTGCCGTAAACGGTCTTGACCAGCTTCATGTTCGGGTACTTGGTGAGCTGCTTCTTCATGAAGCCGATCCACGCGTTCTGGTTCGTGGCCGTAGCCGCGGCCGACAGGATCGCGATCTGGCCGGTGCTGTTGATCTGCTTGGCGAGCACGTCGACCTCGGACGTGCCGATCTGCTCGGTGTTCGCCTGGTTGATGAACAGGTGGTTCGGGCAGGTGACGTCGGAGTCGAACGAGACGATCTTGATGCCGGCGGCGTACGCCTGGCCGAGCGACGGGCACAGCGCCGACGGGTCGTTGCCGGCGATGACGATCGCGTCGGCACGTGCCTGGATTGCCGCCTGGATCGACGGGATCTGCGCGGCCGCGGTGTCCGACGTGCCGCTGCTGACGACGACCTTGCCGCCGAGCTCCTGCAGCGCGGTCTGGCCGCCCTGGTCGGCGATGACCTCGTACGGGTTCTGCGTGTCCTTGGGGATGTAGTAGACGGTCAGGCCCTTCTTGATACCGGTGCCGGTGGGCGAGCCGGTGGGCGCGGAGGTCTTGGTCGACGAGCTGCATGCGGCCGTGACGCCGACGATCAGCGCCGCCGCGAGTGCGGCGGAACCGATCCGACGCCCCCCGCTGAGTTGCATCATGCTGATCCCCTTCCGTTGCTGATTGGTGGTGACGGATCGAGTGCCGCCCTGGCTGGCGGGCGGGCCTGCGGTCGAACTCGTGCCCGGATCCGGCGCATCGCTTCGGCGCCGTTGGGTACGATCACGCTGACGAGCAACAACCCACCTAGGACGATGTTCTGCACCTGGGCGTCGACGTGCATCTGCGTCAACGCCTGCTGCAAGCAGCCGACGATGACGACGGACAGCACCACGCCGGCCACGCTGCCCCGGCCACCGAAGATCGAGACGCCGCCGAAGAGCACGATCGCGACGACGTTGAGCTCGAGCCCGGTGCCCGCGTCATAGCGAGCCGACGCGTTCTTGAGCGTGAACAGGATTCCGGCCAGGGCGCAGACCAGGCCGCTGATCACGTACAGCCAGAACTTGATCCGGTTGACCCGGATCCCGGCGAAGTGCGCCGCCTCGGACTGCAGGCCGATCGCCACGATCGAGCGTCCGAGCGGCGTGGCGTGCAGGACGACCGCGCAGATCAGGGCCAGCCCGATGAAGATCGCGACCGAGTAGGAAATCTGCGTGCCCTGGATCGGCGCGACCCCGATCTTGGTCAGCGACAGCGGGAACCCGGTGACCGAACTCGTGCCGAGGATGATCTCGGCGATGCCTCGGAACAGCGTCAGCGTCCCGATCGTCACCGCGATCGACGGCAGGCCCAGCTTGGTGACGAGCACGCCGTTGAGCGCGCCGCCGAGCGCCCCGACGGCGAGCGCGACTGCCATCGCGAGGTAGATGTTCCAGCCGTGCTGGAACAGGTAGCCCATCAGCGTCCCGGACAGGCCGAGCATCGAGGCGACCGACAGGTCGATCTCGCCGGTCATCACGATCAGCGTCAGCGGCAGCGCCATGATCGCGATCTCGCCCATGTTCAGGCCGATGTAGAAGATGTCGGTCTGGTCGAAGAAGTTCTCGGTGTTCGAGCCGGCGAAGATCAGCGTCGCGACCAGGACGAGGACGAGCCCGCTCTCCCACCGCAACAGCGCCCGCCATGGCGGCGGAGCGCTCGGCTCGCCCCCGGCCGTGGCGAGCGTCGGGGCCTGGTCGGGCAGCACCGTGTGCGTCTCAGACATCACGGTGCGCCCCTTCGGCGGACTTCAGCCGCCGGGCCACCCGGAGGCCGAGCCACCGGTCGAACGCGATGGCTGCCAGCAGCAGGGCACCTGCGATCGCCTGGTTCCAGAAGGACGAGATCCGCGACGCGACGAGCGCCTGGTTGATCGTGTTGAGCAGGACCGCGCCGAGCGCGGCGCCGAGGACGGTGCCGCTGCCGCCGAAGATCGCCACGCCACCCACCACGACGGCCGCGACGACGAGCAGCTCGTAGCCGGCACCGCCCGTCGCGTCGACGGTGGCGAACTCGGCGAGGAACAGCGCTCCGGCGAACCCGGCGAGCGCGCCGCTGATCAGGAACGCGCTGAACACGCGCCTGCCCGCGGGCACGCCGGCGAGCGCGGCGGCTTCGGGGTTCGATCCGATCGCGTAGAGGTCTCGCGCCGACCGGAACGAGCGCATCGCGTAGCCGGCGATCGCCACCACGGCGGCCACGATGATCGCCAGCCACGGGACGCCGAGCACGGTCTCGTAGCCGACGGCCGTGAACGCACTCGGCACGTTGACCGGGTCGATCCGCTTGCCGTTCACGATGACGGCGTCGATGCCCCGGATGATGTACAGCGCCGCAAGCGTGACGACCAGGCTGGGCACCCGGGCGACCGTCGTGATCAGCCCGTTGATCGCCCCGACGGCCGCGCCGATCAGCGTCCCGAGCAGGAAGCCGACGATCACCGGCGTATGCGGATGGTGCACGAACACGTCACCGACGACGTAGGCCGACAGCCCGACGACCGAGCCGACCGACAGGTCGACGTTGCGGGTGATGATGACGAGCGTCTCGCCCACGGTCAGCAGCGCGATCAGCGAGGCGCCGGTCAGCAACTGCTGCACGCTGTGGGTGTGCGCGAAGGCGTGGTTGTTCAGCGTGGTCAGCGCGAACACGACGACGATCGCGATGACGATGCCCAGCTCGCGGGCCCGCAGCAGCCCCTCTGCGCGCAGCATGCGCTGGGTGGCCGGCGGCGGGGCAGCCGGAGCCGGAGCGTCGGTCACGGCGGTCATGAGACGAGGTCCTTCACGAGCATCGCAGCGAGTACCGCAGCGGCAGCGCCCTCGGGCGCTGGATGTGCCAGCACGCAGCGAGGAGCGCAGTGGAGGGCCGAGGCGGGAGGCACGGTCATGGGTTCGCTCCAGTGAGCTGGCCGGTGGCCGCGCGCATGATGGCGTCCTCGTCGGCCTGGGCGCGGGACAGCTCGGCGACCAGGCGCCCCTCGCGCAGGACGAGTACCCGGTCGGCCATCCCGACGACCTCGGGCAGCTCCGAGGAGATCATCAAGACAGCCACTCCCTCGGACACCAACTCGTCGAGCAGGCGGTGAACCTCGGCCTTGGTGCCGACGTCGATGCCGCGGGTCGGCTCGTCGACGATCAGCAACGACGGACGCCGGGCCAGCCACTTGGCCAGCACGACCTTCTGCTGGTTGCCGCCGGAGAGCATCGAGACCGGGTTGCTCATCCGGCCGAACTTGAGCTGCAGCTTGCCGGCCCACTCGGTGGCGAGCTCGCGCTCGCGGGAACGCCGGATCAACCCGTTGCGGCGCAACCGCCCGAGCGAGGGCAACGCGACGTTGTGGTCGATACCGAGATCCATGACCAAGCCCTGCTGGCGACGGTCCTCGGGGACGAACGCGACGCCCGCCGCCATGGCCACGCGCGGCCGGCCGTTCGGCAGCACCCGCCCGTTGACGCGCACCTCGCCCGCGTTGTGCCGGTCGATGCCGAACACGGCCCGCGCGACCTCGGTGCGCCCGGCCCCGACCAGGCCCGCCAGCGCGACGATCTCGCCGCGGCGGACCGAGAACGACACGTCGTGGAACACGCCGACCCGGGACAGGTGCTCGACCTCGAGCACGGCCTCGGCCGGCGTCGTCTCGGTCTTGGGGAACATCGCCGCGAGGTCACGCCCGACCATCGCCCGGATGACGTCGTCGATGGTCAGCTCGGCGATCGGCGCCGTCCGCACGAACCGCCCGTCGCGCATGATCGTCACGCGCTGGCAGATCGCGAAAACCTCTTCGAGGCGGTGCGAGATGAACAGGACGGCTGCGCCGTGATCACGCAGCGTCCGAATGACCTCGAAGAGCCGCTCGACCTCGAGGGACGTGAGAGCCGCGGTCGGCTCGTCCATGACGATCACGTTGGCGTTGAACGAGATTGCCTTGGCGATCTCGACGATCTGCTGGTCGGCCACGGACAGGCCGCGTGCCAGGCGCCCCGGGTCGAGCTCGACGCCGAGCCGGGCGAACACGGCGTTCGCCGCGTTGCGCATCCGCGCCCGGTCGATGCGCCGGCCGCCCCGCTGCGGCTGCCGGCCGACGAAGATGTTCTCGGCCACCGTCAGGTCGGGGAAGAGTGTCGGCTCCTGGTAGATGATCGACACTCCGGCCGCACGCGACGCGGACGGGCTGCTGAACGACACCGGTTCGCCGCCGAGGGTCAGCTCGCCCCTGTCGGGCTGGTGCACGCCGGCGAGGATCTTGACGAGCGTCGACTTGCCCGCGCCGTTCTCGCCGACGAGGGCGTGCGCCTCGCCGGGGTACAGCGTTATCGAGCCGTCCGCGAGCGCCCGGACAGCGCCGAAGCTCTTCGTGGCCCGGTCGAGCACGAGCCGCGGGTCGGCAGGCGCGTGATCAGCTGACACCGGCGTCCCCAGGGTTTGATGAAACCTTTCACGTGGCCCGGAACGCTAGCTGCGAGTTCGGACCGCGTCAAGGGTTCATTTCCCGGCCGTTTCCCGAATGAGACCCGGAGGTAACGCCGGTTAAAGGCGAGTGCATGGAGGTCACGCTGGCGGCGAGGCACGGCCGGTCACCATCCGTGACACGATTCAAGCTGCGGTAGTGGACGCGCCCGGAGCCGCCGCAGGGTTCGCGGGCGTCGCACGCGGCCGCTAGGCCCAGAGCTGGCCTTCGAGCCTCTCGGCGGCGTGCTGCAGCGAGCCGTCGTACGCGCCGGTCGACAGGTACTTCCAGCCGCCGTCGGCGACGATGAACGCGACGTCGGCCCGCTGGCCGGCCGCCGCCACGCGATCGGCGACCGCCAGGGCCGCATGCAGGATCGCGCCGGTCGAGATGCCGGCGAAGATGCCCTCCTGCTCGATCAGGTCGCGTGTGCGCCGCAGCGCGTCGTAGGACGTGACCGAGAAGCGCGAGGTCAGCACCGAGTCGTCGTAGAGCTCGGGCACGAAGCCCTCGTCGATGTTGCGCAACCCGTACACGAGCTCGCCGTAGCGCGGCTCGGCGGCGATGACTTGCACGTCGGGCGCCTTCTCGCGCAGGTAGCGGCCCGCGCCCATCAGCGTGCCCGTCGTGCCGAGCCCGGCGACGAAATGGGTGATCGTCGGCAGGTCGCGCAGGATCTCGGGGCCGGTGCCCTCATAGTGGGCGAGCGCGTTGGCCGCGTTGCCGTACTGGTAGAGCATCACCCAGTCCGGGTTCTCGGCAGCCAGTCGCTTGGCCACCACGACCGCCTCGTTCGACCCGCCCTCGGCCGGCGAGTAAATGATGCGGGCGCCGAACATCTCCAGCAGCTGGCGTCGTTCGACCGACGTGTTCTCGGGCATCACGCAGACCAGGCCGTACCCGCGCAGCTTGGCCACCATGGCCAGCGAGATGCCGGTGTTGCCCG
>DASXRA010000082.1:0-7982 GCA_036506855.1 Jatrophihabitantaceae bacterium | reverse complement strand
CGATGTCGCGCTGGCCCGGCTGTTCGGCATGTCCCGCACGGCGGCCGCCGGCCTGGTCGACGCGGGTGGTGTCATCGTCGACGGGGTACCCGCCAGCCGCTCGGCGAAGCTGCGCAGCGGCGCGCTGCTCGAGGTGACGCTGCCCGAGCCCGAGACAGCAGCGCCGCCGCAACCGGTCGACGGCCTGACGGTGCTCTACGACGACGATGACGTGGTCATCGTCGACAAGCCGATCGGTGTCGCGGCCCATCCGAGTCCGGGCTGGACCGGGCCGACTGTCGTACAGGCGCTGGCCGCGATGGGCTACCGCGTCTCGACGTCCGGCGCGGCCGAGCGGCAGGGCATCGTGCACCGGCTCGACGCCGGGACGACCGGCGTGATGGCCGTCGCCAAGAGCGAGCGCGCGTACTCGGCGCTCAAGCGCGCATTCCGTGAGCGCACCGTCGACAAGCGCTACGCCGCGCTGGTGCAGGGTCATCCGGACCCCAGCCGCGGCACGATCGAGGCGCCGATCGACCGGCACCCGTCGGCCGACTACAAGTTCGCGGTGGTGGCGGACGGACGGCCCAGCGTCACTCACTACGAGACCGTCGAAGCGTTCGCGGGCGCTTCCCTACTCGACATCCGCCTCGAGACAGGGCGCACCCACCAGATCCGCGTGCACATGGCCGCGATCCGCCATCCGTGCGTGGGGGATCTCACCTACGGCGCCGACCCGGTGCTCGCTCGCCGGCTCGGCCTGACTCGCCAGTGGCTGCACGCGCGCGAGCTCGGGTTCGACCATCCGGCGACCGGTGAGCGGATTACTGTCACGTCGCCCTACCCGGCCGACCTGCAGCACGCCCTCGACATCCTGCGCGCGGAGACTTGAGCTAGCTCGTCCCGCCTGGGTGGATCCGTGTTTGCACCGCTCGCTTCGCTCGGCGGTCAGCGTGCAGTTGATGAACAGTGCGTGCAGATCGTCGTAATCGGTCCTGACGGTGAGTGGCCATAGGTGTATGGGTAAAAGGAAGGGCGCGACACTCGCTGCGATTGGGGGAGGACGTGTCTGGTCGCCGGACGGCGCGGCTCACGGCGCAATGTGCCGTGCTCGCCGTCGCGTTCGTGTCGGTTCGCTGGCTGGGCAACGTCTGGCACTGGCCGCTGCTCGACCTGGACGTGTACCGGCGCGCGGCGTCCGAGCTGGTGGACGGCCGCTCGCTCTACGACGCGGCGCCGCATCTGCCGCATCCCGACCTGCCGTTCACGTACCCGCCGTTCGCGGCGCTCGTCTTTGTCCCGGCGAACCTCGTCGGTCTGGGCGTCGCGGGTTTGGTTCTCTCGCTGGCGTCGCTCGGCTGCTTCGCGCTGGTCATGCTGAGCTGTGCGAGGCGGCTTGGCATGGACTGGTCGAGTGCGCTGCCACTGACCGTCCTGTGCCTCGTGCTCGAACCCGTCCAGCGCACGCTGTGGCTCGGGCAGGTCAACCTGCTGCTCGCGGCGATGGTCGTCGCGGACTGCCTACTCGTCCCGGCACGTGCACGCGGCCTGCTCACCGGGCTGGCTGCCGGGATCAAGATCGTCCCCGGGATCTACGTGGGCTACTTCCTGCTGCGCCGTGACTGGGCTGCCGCCGGGAGGGCCGCAGCCGCGTTCGCGTGCACCGTCGCGCTCAGCGTCGTGGCCGACCGGCGCGACGCCGTCAGCTTCTGGACGCGGCTGTTCTGGAACCCCGATCACGTAGGGCAGCAGGCTTACGTCTCCAACCAGTCGGTGTTCGGCCAGCTGGTCCGCCTGACGCATAACCTGCATCCGGCGTACGCGTCGTACGCTGCCCTCGCGCTGTGCGCTCTGGGTCTCGCGGGATACGCGGCTTGGTGCCAGCTCAGCCTGGGAAACGAGGTGGCCGCGCTGACCTGCGTGGCGTTCGGGGGACTGCTCGCGTCGCCCATCTCGTGGAGTCACCACTGGATCTGGTTCGCGCCGGCGCTGCTCGTGCTGGTTGCGCGCGGGCAGTGGCGCGGAGCGGCGGTCTTGGCGCTCGCGCCGGCGCTGGCGCCGCAAT
The DNA here is from genome assembly GCA_036506855.1 of Jatrophihabitantaceae bacterium. Taxonomy (GTDB): domain Bacteria; phylum Actinomycetota; class Actinomycetes; order Mycobacteriales; family Jatrophihabitantaceae; genus DASXRA01. Next base: position 5,938 of record DASXRA010000082.1, on the reverse strand, counting down.
GGTGGACGCCGGCAGGTGCGCCGCGAGAGTTTCACCATCAGTTGTGGCAGACGGCCCTGTGTCTGAGCTATACGGTCGCAGGCGTCGCATTCCTGGTCGCGATGTGCCGGGTGCCGCAGCGGCGGACTGTGGACAGTCCCGCCGTCCGCGCGGAACATGCCGTGCAATCCGGTCAGGCCCGGTAGAAAGGAGACATGGTGTCTCCGGGTCGCGCGCCGCTCGTCGTGGCGTCCAATCGTGGACCGCTGTCGATCGTGGCCGTGGACGACGGCGACGACGAGGTGCGCCGCGGCGGTGGCGGGCTGGTCAGCGGCATGCAGGCGGCCCTGGCGGCGGTGCCGGACGCCGTGTGGATCTGCGCCGCCCTCAACGACCGCGAGCGCGCCATGGCTCGCCGCGCCGCGTCGGGCCGCCTATCCGAGGTGTCGGCGGTGGCTGACGCGCTGGCCGGCGACTTCGACATCCGCATGCTGCCCATCGACGCGATCACGTTCCGCCAGGCCTACAACGGCATCTCGAACTCGACGCTGTGGTTCCTGCTGCACATGCTCTACGAACCCGCTCGTACGCCGATCTTTGATCAGCCCTGGCGGCGGCAGTGGGCCGGCTACGTCCGGTACAACCACGCGTTCGCCGAGGCGATCGCCGCCGAAGCGGCGCACGGCGCGACGGTGATGGTGCAGGACTACCACCTGCTGCTCGTGCCGCGGATGCTGCGTGCGGCGCGTCCGGACGTGCGCATCGGGCACTTCACCCACACGCCGTGGGTTCCGCCGGAGTACTTCCGGATGCTGCCCGACGAGGTCGCCTCCGACATCCTCGACGGCCTGCTCGGCGCCGACCTGCTCGGCTTCCACACGACGCGATGGGCCGGCCAGTTCGCGCAGTGCTGCCAGGATCTGCTCGGCGACCGCGCCCAACCCCGCCTCGACGTCTTCCCGCTCTCGACGGACGCCGACGAGATGAGCGAGCGGGCCGGCCAGCGCGATGTGAACCGTGCCGTGCGCGGGCTGCGCGACGCCGTCGGCGACTGCAAGGTGATCGGACGCGTCGACCGGACCGAACTGTCCAAGAACGTGCTGCGCGGACTGCTCGCCTACCGCGAACTGCTGCGCACGCACCCCGAGTGGCAGGGCCGGGTCGTGCATGTCGTCAACAACTACCCGTCGCGAGAGGATCTGCCGGAGTACCGCGAGTACACGGCGACCGTCGAGCGGCTCGGCCGCGACATCGACGACGAGTTCGGCACCGATGACTGGACGCCGCTCGTGCTCGAGATCAGCGACGACTACCCCGGATCGCTGGCCGTATTGCGGATGTCTGATGTCGTGTTCGTCAACTCGGTGCGCGACGGGATGAATCTCGTCGTGCTCGAGGGCATCGTGCTGTCCGAGCGCGAGCCGGCGGTCGTTCTGTCCCGTGACGCCGGAGCGGCCGAGACGCTCGGCGACGACGCCATCCTGGTCAACCCGTTCGACGTGTCGCAGACCGCGCAGGCACTGCACGACGCGCTCAGCATGCCCGACGCCGAACGGCAGCTGCGGTGGCGGCGGCTGCGCAAGGCGGCGGTCGGCCTGCCGCCGGTGCCGTGGTTCCAGGCCCAGCTCGACGCCCTGGACGCGCTCAGCCGCTGAGCAGCCCGCCGAGCAAGCCGGCCACGCCGGCTGGTCCGGCGACCCGGATATCGGCCGCCTCGGCGATTTGCGGCACCTCGGCCGACGCGGCGGCCACGCTCCACGCGGGCAGGCCGCGCTGCCGGAGCGTCGCGACCGCCTCGAACGCGGGCAGGTCGCCGACGTCGTCGCCGACGAACAGCACGGCCGCCGGCGCCAACTGGCCGACGAGCCGGAGCAGCGCTGCGCCCTTGTCATAACCGGTCAGCCGGAGCTCGATGACGCCTCGCCCGGGATGCACGTCCAGGCCGAGCTCAGCGCCGAGGGCTGCGACGGCGTCACGCAACGGGTCCAGCGCTCGCTCGGGATCGGCGGCCAGCCGGCCGTGCAGCACGAGGGACAGCCGCTTGTCCTCGATCCATACCGACGGATCCTCGGCGTGACGGGCGACGAGGCGCGGCAGCTCTTCGCGCAACCGATGCAGGGACTCGGGCTCAGCGGGCGTGTGCAGCGCGCCGTCGTGCCACTGCTCGGCGCCGTAAAGGCCCTCGACGATCAGCCGCGGGATCGCGTCCAGGCCGCCGAGGCTGATCACGGTGCGCGCGTCACGTCCGGTGATGACGGCGACTTGGGCGCCCGCGCGCGCGAGCGCCGCCAGCGAATCCACCGCGCCCGGCACGGGCCGGGAGTCGGACGGATGGGGAACGATCGGCGCGATCGTCCCGTCGAAGTCGAGGGCGATCAGCGCGCCGGGCAGGTTCGCGCGAAGTGTTTCGGCCATGGCGTCGGTCGTCGCGGTGTCCACTTGGCACATTATGCCCCAGGCCGTTTCGCCGACCCGGCGATAAATGCGACGATGGGATGGTCATGACACGGACTATCGACGCTCCGGGCAACCGGCGAGCCTTCTCGAGCGACTGATCTACGTGCCATCTCACCACTCGAGCGCGCGGCACCGCCTGGGCCGGTTCATCGTCACATTGCTCGTGCTGTGCGGCGCGACCGCGGGCCTGCTGGCCCTGTCGCACGCACACGGCGTCCGGCCGCGACTGGCTCCGGCGTCGCCGGTGCCCGCGGCGAAGCCCGCCGACGACATCGAAGCGGCGGCGCCGCTGGCCGGCACGACGACGACGCCTCCGGCAACTCATGCGGCGACCGCGAAGCCGAGCATCTGCCGGTCGAACGACGCCGGCCAGCACGTGTTCGTGAGCATCAGCCAGCAACACGTTTGGATGTGCAGCGGCTCGCAGCAGGTCTACGCCACTGCGGTCACGACCGGAGCCTCGGCGAACGGCGATGGCACGCCGACCGGCACCTGGCACGTGCTCGCCAAGGAGACCGACCGCTGGCTCACCCCGTTGGACGGCGGCTCGTACCACGTCGCGTACTGGGTGCCCTACGACGGGCCGTACGGGTTCCACGACTCGAGCTGGCAGAAATTCGCTTACGGCAGCCAGAAATACCGGACCGACGGATCGCACGGCTGCGTCCACCTGCCGATGAGCGCCATGAAATGGTTTTACAAGTGGGCTGACGTCGGAACGGCGGTCACCATCGCGACGTGATCGCGGCCAGGTGTCCGAGAACGATGTCGGTCACCAGTCCGGGATGCCGCAGCGGTAGCAGGTGGTCACCGCCAGGCACGCGTACCAGCCGGGCGTCGGGTATGCGGCCCGCCGCCTCCTCGTTGCAGCTGATCAATGCCGGACGATCCAGGTCGCCGACCATGATCACCGTCGGGACGTGAACCTCACCGAGACGGTCGAAGGCCGGCAGGCCCGCACGCTGAAACTCCTCCTCGTTCAGCCACGCCCGCACCGCGCCGCGCATCAGGGCGCGCGCCGCCTCGTCCGCACCGGCACCAACCCACATGCGAAGCCCTACTTCGGCGAGGCCGTCCAGGTCGCCGGCTTGGGCAAATGCGTCGAATTCGGCGTCCAGCTCCGGCTCGTCCGGCCACGGGTAGCCGCTGATGCCCGGGCAGACCAGAACCATCGCCGCGACCCGTCCCGGATCGGCCAGCGCAAGGTCGACGGACGTGCCCCCGCCCATGCTGCAGCCGACCAGGGCGACCTGGGGTAGCTCGAAGTGGTCGAGCACCGCGAGCAGGTCGTCGAGCAGGACGTACTCGGTCGTCGCCTCCGGGGAGCGGCCGTAGCCGCGCACGTCGTAGCGGATCACCCGGTACTGCGCCGCGAGCGCCGGGAGCACGCCGTCCCAGATCGTCGAGTCCGCGATCCCGGGGTGCAGCAGCACCACCGGCTGGCCCGGCCCGCCGGTATCGTCCGCCCAGAGCTCGTCGACGCCGACCCGAACCATCGTCTCCACAACGGTCACTCTTCCATCGCGCGCAACGTCGTTTCGGGCGTCGGCTATCGGGCGTACGGATCGCCGAGGCTCTGTCACCGTTGATCATGTCGCGGTTGACCACTCCGGCTGGTCTGCCCGCGCTGGCCAACGCGACGTGATCATGGAGCACCGCAGCGGGCCACGAGTCGAGGGTGACATCGCGTCGCTCGCAACCCTCGGGTTGAGGTCGACAGACACGTCGGCGAGGCGTCCCATCTACGTCGTACGGTGGCGGCAGAATGGGCCGGGCGCGTACGACTTGCAGCGAGGGGAGCCGGGTAGACCGTGGCATCAGGAGCATCCGACTCGTTCGTGCATCTGCACGTGCACACCGAGTACTCGATGCTCGACGGGGCGGCCAGGCTGCCGGACCTCTTCGCCGAATGCCAGCTCATGGGCATGCCGGCCCTGGCCATGACCGACCACGGCAATGTGTTCGGTGCCTACGACTTCTACAAGCAGGCCAACGCCGCCGGCATCAAGCCGATCATCGGCATGGAGGCCTATCTCACGCCGAACACGTCGCGATACGAACGCACGCGGGTGCGCTGGGCGTCCGGTGGCGAGAACGACGTGTCCGGCGGTGGGGCGTTCACGCACATGACGCTGCTCGCCGAGACGACGGCCGGCATGCACAACCTGTTCCGGCTCTCGTCCCGATCCAGCATCGAAGGGTTCTTCTACAAGCCGCGTGCCGACCGCGAACTGCTCGCGCAGTACGCGGGCGGGCTGATCGGCACCACCGGGTGCCCGTCCGGTGAGATCCAGACCTGGCTGCGCATCGGCGACTACGACAAAGCACGCCAGAGCGCCGCGGAATTCAGGGACCTCTTCGGCGCGGGCAACTTCTACCTCGAGCTGATGGACCACGGTCTCGATATCCAGAAGCGCGTGCACGACGACCTGCTGCGCCTCGGCCGCGACCTCGGCCTGCCGATGATCGCGACCAACGACCTGCACTACACGCATGCCGACGACGCCGACGCGCACGAAGTGCTGCTGTGCGTCCAGTCGGGCAAGACGATGGCCGACCCGAAGCGGTTCAAGCTCGACGGGCGCGACTTCTACGTCAAGTCGCCGGCCGAGATGCGCTCGCTGTGGGCCGACAAGCACGACCTGCGCGAAGCGTGCGACAACACGCTGCTCGTGGCTGAGCGCTGCCAGGTCGAGTTCGCCGAGGGCGCCAACTACATGCCGCGATACCCGGTGCCCGAGGGCGAGACCGAGGAGTCGTGGTTCGTCAAGGAGGTCGACAAGGGCCTGCTGCGCCGATACCCCGATGGCGTCCCCGATGAGGCTCGGCAGCGCGCCGATTACGAGGTCGGCGTCATCGTGCAGATGGGATTTCCCGGCTACTTCCTGGTGGTCGCCGACTTCATCAACTGGGCCAAGGCCAACGGCATCCGGGTAGGCCCGGGGCGCGGCTCCGGCGCCGGGTCGATCGCGGCGTACGCGATGCGCATCACGGACCTCGACCCGCTGCGGCATGGCCTGATCTTCGAGCGCTTCCTCAACCCGGACCGCGTCTCGATGCCGGACTTCGACGTCGACTTCGACGAGCGCGGCCGCGGCGAGGTGATCCGTTACGTCACGGAGAAGTACGGCGACGACCGCGTCGCCCAGGTCGTCACCTACGGAACGATCAAGGCCAAGCAGGCTGTCAAGGACGCCGCCCGCGTGCTGGGCTACCCGTTCTCGATGGGCGAGAAGATCACCAAGGTCATGCCGCCACCGGTGATGGGCAAGGACGTCCCGCTGGCGAAGGTCTTCGACAAGGACGACAAGCGCTACGGGGAAGGTGGCGAGTTCCGGGCGCTGTACGAGTCCGACCCCGAGGTCAAGCGCGTCGTCGACACCGCCAAGGGGCTCGAAGGACTCAAGCGCCAGTGGGGTGTGCACGCGGCAGGCGTCATCATGTCGTCCGAGCCGCTGCTCGATCTCATCCCGATCATGAAGCGCGAGCAGGACGGCGCGAT
>DASXRA010000081.1:0-3611 GCA_036506855.1 Jatrophihabitantaceae bacterium | reverse complement strand
CATGGCGTCCGGCAGCCAGCCCTGCAGCGGGAACTGGCCGGACTTGCCGCACGCCCCTAGCAGCAGCATGAAGCCCAGCGCCGCGGCGACGCCCTGGCTCGCGCCGCCCATGCTGCCGAAGACGTCGGTGAACTTCGTCGTGCCGAAGTAGGCGAACATAATCATGATCGCGATCGAGAACCCGGCATCACCGACGCGGTTGAAGATGAACGCCTTCTTGGCGGCCGTCGCGGATGACGGGCGGTTGTAGTAGTAGCCGATCAGCAGGTAGGACGTCAGGCCGACGCCCTCCCAGCCGACGTACAGCGAGAGGTAGTTGTCGCCGAGCACCAGCAGCAGCATGGCCGCGATGAACAGGTTGAACCAGCCGAAGAAGCGGCGCCGGCCCTCGTCGCCTGCCATGTAGCCGACCGCGTAGATGTGGATCAGCCCGCCCACGCCGGTGATCAGCAAGACGAAGACGAGCGACAGTGGATCGAGCAGGATGCCGGCGTCGACGTGGAAGCCGCCGACCGGGATCCAGCTGAACAGGTGCTGGCTGACCTCCCGGTTCGACTCGGACTTGACCGAGAAGAACAGCATGACGCCGTATACGAACAGCACGACCGGGACGCCGGCGCCGAGCAGGTGCCCCCACTTGTCGGCGCGCTTGCCGCCGAGCAGCAAGATCGCAGCCGAGATTGCGGGGATCGCGACCAGCAGCCACACGCCCGTCTGGATCCCGTGGGCTGTGGTCACGAGGCAGCCTCATGCGAAGTGCCGTCCGGCACGATCACTGCACGCTCCTAATACTTGAGCAGGTTGGCGTCGTCCACGGATGCCGACCGCCGGGTTCGGAAGATGGACATGATGATCGCGAGGCCGACCACGACCTCGGCCGCGGCGACGACCATCACGAAGAACGCGATGACCTGGCCGTCCAGCGAGCCGTTGATGCGCGAGAACGTGACCAGCGTCAGGTTCACCGCGTTGAGCATCAGCTCGATGCACATGAACACGACGATGGCATTGCGCCGCACGAGCACCCCGGCCGCGCCGATCGTGAACAGTGCGGCAGAGAGCACCAGGTAGTAGGTCGGGGTCACTGGTCGTCCTCCCCCCGCACGCACTTTTGGCCGCCCAGCGTCAAATAGCCGCCTGGGCGGCCAAAACCGAAGCGGATCATTCGTCGTCCTCCCCTGCTGGCAACGCCGGTCGCTCGCGCACACCGGGCGTCGAGGCCATGACCGACTCGGGCGAGTTCGAGCCGTCGGGCAGCAGCGCCGGCGTGCCGATGGAGTTGCCCGACGAGAGCACGCCCGGCCCCGGCAGCGGTTGTGGGCGACCGGAGCGGATGCGCGCCTGGGCGAGCGCCTTCTGGGTCGGCTTCGGCTCGTCGCGCTCGATGTGCGCGAGAACCATCGCGGCGAGGGCGGCCACGATGAGCAGCGCGGACGTGAGCTCGAACGCGAACAAGTATTTGGTGAAGATCAACTCGGCGAGTGAGTTCACGTTCGTGCCGCCCTGGTTGGCGGCGTCGAGGTTGACCGGCTTGATGCCGCGGAACGCGCGTCCGATGGTCAGTGCGACGAGCAGCGCGAATGCCACGCCGGCCAGCGCCGCGGCCCACCGTTGCCCGCGCAGTGTCTCGACCAGCGAGTCGGACGAGTCGCGGCCGACCAGCATCAGCACGAACAGGAACAGGATCATGATCGCGCCCGTGTACACGATGATCTGGACGAGGCCGATGAACGGGCCCTGCTCGACCACGTACATCGCACCGAGCGCCATCATCGTCGCGGCCAGCGAGAGCGCCGAGTGCACGGCGTTGCGCAGCAGCACCATGCCGATGCCGCCGGCCAGCGCAATCGGCCCGAGCACCCAGAACGCCACGGCCTCGCCCAGCGGAACCTGCCCATTCATCAGCGGAGCAGCCGCGATCATGTCGCGCCCCCTCGGACGGATCGCGCAACATTTGGCAGTGTCAGGCCGCCAGATGTTGCGCAATCGGTGATGAAGTCAGGCATGGTGGCCACCTACTTCGATGGCGCGGCCGGTGATCGGCTTGCCGCCCGCGTTCGCCGCGCTCTGCGGCTCACCCTGGGTAAGCGGTTCCTGCGTCTTGGCGATGTAGTAGTCCTTCTCGTCGTCGCCGAGACGCATCGGATGCGGCGGCGCCTCCATGCCGGGCAGCAGCGGGGCCATCAGCTGCTCCTTGGTGTAGATCAGCTCCTCGCGGTTGTCGAGCGCGAGTTCGTACTCGTTGCTCATCGTCAACGACCGGGTCGGGCAGGCCTCGACGCACAGCCCGCAGAAGATACAGCGCAGGTAGTTGATCTGGTACACGGCGCCGTACCGCTCACCCGGCGAGTAGCGCTGGGCCTCGGTGTTGTCGGCGCCCTCGACGTAGATGGCGTCGGCCGGGCAGGCCCAGGCGCACAGCTCGCAGCCGACGCACTTCTCCAGGCCGTCCGGATGCCGGTTGAGCACGTGCCGGCCGTGATAACGCGGCGCCGTCGGGTAGATGTCGAACGGGTACTGCTGCGTGTAGACCTTCTTGAACATCGTCGCGAAGGTCAGGCCGAAGCCCTTGGCGAACCCCAGCAGGCTGCCGGTCGGTTCGTCGACCGGCGGCCCAGGCCGGGGCGGCGCCGGGAACTCGCGCGCCGCCGGCCGGTTGGGCGCCGGCCGCGGACGGACCGTGGACTTGGCCGGCGGTCGCGTGGGCTTCGCGCCTGGTCGCGCGGGCTTGTCAGCCATCGTCGCCTCTCTCGTCATTCGCCGCGTCGAGCACCGACGCCGGCGCCGACGCGCGCACGAGCCGTGGCGCTCTGGGGATGCGCAGATCCATTGGCGGTACCGGGAAGGCCGGCCCGAGGCGCAGCTCGGCTTCGTCCTCGGCGAGGCGCTCGGCGCGGCGCCGAGCGAGCGCCGATTCCTGCGCGCTGAACACCGCGAGGATGACGAGCAGCACCGGGACGACCACCACCGTCGCGGCCTTCCAGGACGGCCAGCCGCGGTCGCCGAGCACGTGAATGGTGCCGATGGCGAGGATCCAGCCGAGGTTGATCGGGATGAGCACCTTCCACCCGAGGTGCATGAACTGGTCGTAACGCAGCCTGGGCAGCGTGCCGCGCAGCCAGACGAACACGAAGATGATCGCGACCACCTTGACGACGAACCAGAGCATCGGCCACCAGCCCGAGTTCGCGCCGTGCCACAGCGACACCAGGCCGAACGGCGCGTGCCAGCCGCCCAGGAACATCGTGGTGGCCAGCGCCGAGACGGTGACCATGTTGATGTACTCGGCCAGGAAGAACATCGCGAACTTGAACGACGAGTACTCGGTGTGGAAGCCGCCGACCAGTTCGGACTCCGCCTCGGGCAGGTCGAACGGCGCGCGGTTCGTCTCGCCGACGACCGCGACCGCGTAGATCGCGAACGAGACGATCAGCGGGAACACGTTCCACCTGTGGTATTGCGACGCCACGATGCCCGAGGTCGACATCGTCCCGGAGTACAGGAACACCGCGACGAACGACAGGCCCATTGCTACTTCGTAGGAGATCATCTGCGCCGCCGAGCGCAGCCCACCCAGCAGCGGGTACGTCGAACCGGACGCCCAGCCCGAC
>DASXRA010000080.1:0-1517 GCA_036506855.1 Jatrophihabitantaceae bacterium | reverse complement strand
GTCCCGCGGATCAGGGCACCACGTGAGCGCACGCGCGACCAGGAAATGCCTATGCCACCGGCGAATTTCGACAGCCGGGCCACCTGCGCGTACCGGTCGTAGATCGAGTCCAGCTCGTCGCGCGGCGAGTCGACCAGATAGCACGACGACATCTGGGTGTGCTGCGTTCCGGAGTTGAACAGCGTCGGGCTCGAGGGAAGGTAGGCCAGCGACGACATGAGCCGGTAGAAGCCGATCGCCTCCGCCGGCGTCGTCGAGAGGCCGCACGCCACTCGCAGCATGAAGTACTGCGGCGTCTCGATCACGAGCCGGGTGGACGGGTGGCGCAGCAGGTAGCGGTCACAGACCGTGCGCAGGCCGAAGTACTCGAAGCGGCGGTCGGCTGACGGATCGATCGCGTCATCGAGTTTGCGCGCGTTGTCCTTGACGAACTCGGCCGTCGCGTCGCCGATGAGGCCCTCGGCCTGGCCGAGCGAGATCGCCTGGCTGAACGACGCGATGCCCTGCCCGCGCACCTCCTTGTCGATGTAGCCCGCGAGCAGCCCGGCGGCCAGCCGCGAGTACTGCGGCTCCTCGCCGATCATCTCGGCCGCCGTCTGGATCGACAGGCGGTCGAGCTCGGCAGTGGTGGCCCCGTCGTAGAGGCCGCTGATCGTCTTGGTGGCGACGCGCAGCGGGTCGACGTCGTCCAGCCCGCCGGCCCAGCGCTCGACGGCGCGGACGATCTTGTTCACGTCGACGGGCTCGGCGTCGCCGTTGCGCTTGCGGACCTGCATCTGGGTGCGCCGGGGCGGCGCCGCGTTCTCCGTGACCGTCATGGCTCTCTCCTCGCGAGCTCGGGCCGATGCCGCGTGCGAGTGCGCGCGGCGCTGGCAGGTCTTCGGACTCGCGGGCGTCCGGATGTCTCCGGTCCTAGTAGCCGTCGCTTCCCAGGCTGATCAGGCCCAGTGCTGTTCCTATTCGCGCGCCCGCGAAAAGGTGACGGCGTTCGTTCCCACTCACCGCTGCGGGGCAGTCCCGGACTCGCACTGGGTTCCCTGTTACCTCGGCGCCCCATTGACCCGGGACGTCGAACCAGCTGCAGGAGACACCATATGTAGGGGGCGCGACAAAATGGCGCAACCACATGTCGTGGCGGCGTGTCGCGGCGCCGATCAGCGCTGGACGCCGCGCCAGCCGTCCGGATCGACGTCGCCGGGCACCGGTCCAGCCGGGTCGTAGGGCCCGCGCGTGAACACGAACGTGCCGATGTCCAGATGCGTGACCGTGCCGTCGGCGTCGCGGATCACGCGCAGCGTCTCGCCGGTGTAGTACGCGTCGAGCCCCGTCCAGGTGCCGTCGTGCTCGGCGCGGAATCTCGACGCCCGGCCGGTTGGGCTGAGCGGCTTGATCTCCAGGCCGCGATCGGCGCGCAGGTACAGCGCGAACGGCTTCGCTCCCCAGTACCAGAGCCCGGTCAACGCAAGCAGCTGCGGATCGACGTCGGCGTCGCGGGCTGGTTGCCACGGCTTGGGAAT
>DASXRA010000079.1:0-2349 GCA_036506855.1 Jatrophihabitantaceae bacterium | reverse complement strand
TCGAAGACGGCGCCGACCGTGGCGCCGGAGACCATGCCGCCGAGCAGTCGAGCGTGGTCGGCGCCCATCACCCCGGTGCCGATGATGCCGATGTTGACGGTCATCGCGGCACCTCGACCCAGGCGCCGGCGCGCGCCGACTCGACCATGGCGTCCAGCGCGAGCGCGCTGTGCACGGCGTCGTCGATCGTCGCGCCGTGCGGCTTGCCCTCCGCGATCGACTGCAGGAATTGCGCGGCCTCGATCACCTTCAGGTCGTCGAAGCCGAGCGCGATCCCGGCGCCCGGCTGGAACGCGAACGTCTCGCCCTGGCCCGGCCCGACGAACACGGTGCTGGTCATCTGGTCTTGGTAGCCGTCGCCGGCGCAGACGCCGAGCTCGCCCATCCGGCGGAAATCCCAGTACAGGGCGCCTTTCGTGCCGTGGATCTCGAAGCCGTAGTTGCACTGCTCGCCCACGCTCACGCGGCTCGCCTCGAGGGTGACCCGTGCGCCGCCGGCCAGGCGCAGCAGGCAACTCGCGTAGTCTTCGTTCTCGACCGGGCCGAGTTCGCCCGACGCCGTGTCGAAATGGCTGATCGCACCGGTTGCCCTCGGCCGCTGCGGGATGAACACCGCCGTGTCTGCCACCAGCGACTCGACGTCGCCGAGCAGGTGCCGGGCGAGGTCGATGCCGTGCGAGACGAGATCGCCGAGCACGCCGTTGCCGCCCCGGTCACGCTCGAACCGCCAGGTGAGCGCCCCGTCGGGATGTCCCGCGTAGTCGCTGAGCAGCCGGAAGCGCGCGTGTGTCGGCCGGCCGATGCGGCCCTGCTCGATGAGCGTCCGGGCGTAGTCGACGGCCGGGGCGTTGCGGTAGTTGAACCCCACTTTGCTCTGCACACCGGTACGCAACACTTCGTCGGCCACCGCCTGCGCGTCCGCGGCGTCGAGCCCGACCGGCTTCTCGATCCAGATGTGCTTGCCCGCACGGGCCATCGCCGTGGCGATCTCGCGGTGCAGGTAGTTCGGCGCGGCGATGCTGACGGCCTGGACGTCGTCGTCGCCAGCCAGCTCCTGCCAGGACGCGGCGGCGCGGGCGAATCCGTACTGGTCGACGGCTTCGTCGAGCCGGCCCGCCTCCGGATCGGCGACGGCAACCAGCCGCGGGGCGAGCGTCAGCTGCGGGAAGTGGTGCAGCACGCGCGCATACGCCTGAGTATGGACGCGTCCCATCCAGCCGAATCCGACAACAGCGACGCCGAGCGGCTCCCTCCTCGGATTGCGCAACATTTGGCTGTCTGAGGCTGCCGAATGTTGCGCGATCGGGGAGGAGTCCGGCGCGCTCACCGCTCGGTCTCCAGGAACGCGATGCTGCGAGCGACGTCGCGCACTGGACCCTCACCTGGCGCCGGCTCGCCCGGCAGGGCAGCGTCCTGTTCGAGCACGTACCAGCCGTTGTAACCGGCAGATTCCAGGGCGTCGACCATGCCGGCAATGTCGAGGTCGCCGTCGCCGAGCGGCGTGTAGAGCCCACGCCGGACGGCGTCGATGTAGCTCGTGTCGCGCACCGTCGAGGCGACCGAGTGGCGGATGTCTTTGAGGTGCACGTGGGCGATTCGATCCGCGGCCGACCGCACGAGTTCGAGTGGATCGGTGCCGCCGATGACGAGGTGGCCGGTGTCGAGGCACAGCGCGATGTCGCTCGACTCCAGCAGCCGCAGCACCGCAGCCTGGTCCTCGATCGCGGTGCCGACGTGCGGGTGCAACGTCGGTGTCATGCCGTTGTCTCGCACCAGGTCTTGCAGCCGCTTGAGGTTGTCGAGCAGGGTCGTCCACTCGGCATCGTCGAGGGCGACCTTGCGGTCGTAGCTGCCGTCGATCGACCGCGCGGCCAGCACGACGACGTCCGACCCCGCGGCGGCAAGGGTGCGGATCGCGCGCTCGGCGTCGTCCAGATCAAGGCCTGCGACGTGCATCGGGACGGGCAGGAAACCGCCGACCAAGCGCATTTCGTACCGGGCGAGACGTTCGCGCACCTGGTCCGGATCGTCGCCGACGTAGCCGGTCGGACCCAGTTCGGTGGCGGCCAGGCCGAGTTCGCGCATCTCGGACAGCACGCGATCGGCGGCGATCTCATGGCCCCAGTCCGGCGCCTCGCAGACGCCCCAGGAGATCGGCGCACCGGCAACCCGGGCCAGTTGGATGGAACGCATCGACGTCTCCAAAAGCCTAGAGCGCTCTAGTTCTGGGAAGTATCATCGCCCTCGTCAGCCGTGTCAACGAGAGGTGGACGAGTGTCACCCGTCGACGCGGCCCGCCCGCCCACACTGGAGGACGTCGCCCAGCGCGCTGGAGTGTCGCGAGCGCTC
>DASXRA010000078.1:0-6147 GCA_036506855.1 Jatrophihabitantaceae bacterium | reverse complement strand
GGCGGCTCGGCGCACCTCTACGGCGTCTCGTCGGGTGGAGCGCTCGCCCTGGAGGCCGCGGCAGCCGGGCTCGCGATCGACAAGGTCGCCGTGTACGAAGTGCCCTACGACATGGCCGAAGACTGGCCGCAGCGGTGGCGGGAGTACGCCGAGGCGCTCGACGTCGCGCTCGCCGAGGGCCGCCGCGGCGACGCGTTCGAACTGTTCATGCGAGTCGCCGAGTCCTCGGAGGACGCCATCGCGGGGGCAAGGAACTCGCCCATGTGGCCTGAGCTGGAAGCGATCGCGCACACGCTCGCCTACGACGCGGCCTGCATGGGAACCGGCCAGCCACCAACTGACCGGTTCGCGAAGATCACCCAGCCGACCCTCGTGGCCACGGGAGTCGCCGGGCGCGAGCCCGGAGCCGCGCGCTGGGTCCGGGCCCTGGAGCCGGCCGCCGACGCGATCGCCGCGAGCATCCCGAACGCGCAGCGCCGGACGATCGAAGGCGCAGGCCACGTCGCCGACCCGAAGGCGGTCGCCGCGGTGCTCGCACAGTTCTTCGGCGGTTGACGGCCGGTGCGCTCAGACGACGAAGTTGACCAACCGGCCGGGCACCGTGATCACGCGCTTGACCTCGCGGCCGTTCAGCGCGGCGACGATCTTCGCGTCGGCTCGCGCCGCGGCCTGCATCGCCGCCGCGTCGGCGTCGGCCGACACGGACACCACCGACCGCACCTTGCCGTTGACCTGCACCGGGATGTCGACCGTCTCGTCGACCAGCAGCGCCGGGTCGGCGGCCGGGAAAGCCTGCCAGGCCAGCGATTCGGCATGCCCGAGCCGCGACCACAACTCCTCGGCGATGTGCGGCGCCAGCGGCGCCAGCATGAGCACCATCGGCTCGGCCAGCGCGCGGGGCGCTCCGCCGGCCGGATATGCCTGAACGATCGCGTTGTTCAGCTCGGTGATCCGCGCGATCGACGTGTTGAAGCGCAACGTCTCGTAGCCGTCGCGGACTGCGTGAATCGTCTTGTGTAGCAGGCGATTCAGCTCATCCGGGACCGGCTCGTCCGAGACGTGCGGCACGCCGGACTCCTCGTCGATCACGGCACGCCAGACACGCTGCAGCAGCCGGTACGGCCCGACGATCGCCTTCGCGTCCCACGGCCGCGACTGCACCAGCGGACCGCCGAACATCTCGAACAGCCGGAACGTGTCCGTGCTGTAGTCGGCGATGAACTGATCCGGCGTGATGACGTTCTTCAGGCTCTTGCCGATCTTGCCGAACTCCTGGTTCACCCGCTCGCCGCGGTAGAAGAACTCACCGTCGCGTTCCTCGACCTCTGCCGCTTCGACGTAGAAGCCGTTCGCGTTCGTGTAGGCAGGCAGCTGCAGGTAGCCCTGGTTGATCAGCCGGTGGAACGGCTCGGAACTCGACAGGTATCCCAGGTCGAACAGCACCTTGTGCCAGAAGCGTGCGTACAGCAGGTGCAGCACAGCGTGCTCGACGCCGCCGACGTACAGCCCGACGCCGCCGGCGGGCCGATCGGGAGTCGGCCCCATCCAGTAGCGCTCGACCTCCGGGTCGACGACCTGCTCGGTGTTGGTCGGGTCCAGGTAGCGCAGCTCATACCAGCAGGAGCCGGCCCAGTTCGGCATGGTGTTCGTCTCGCGCCGGTACTGCTTCGGCCCGTCTCCCAGGTCGAGGGTGACGTTCACCCAATCGGTCAGCCGGCCCAGTGGTGGCTCGGGTTCGGAGCCGGCGTCGTCGGGCGCGAACGACTTGGGCGAGAAGTCGTTCGTGTCGGGCAGCCCGAGCGGGAGCATCGAGTCGGGCAGCGCGACGGGCAGGCCCGTGTCGTCGTACACGATCGGGAACGGTTCGCCCCAGTACCGCTGCCGGGAGAACAGCCAGTCGCGCACCCGGTACGTGACCGCGCCGCGCCCCTGGCCGAACTCCTCCAGCCAGGCGATGATGGCGGCCTTGGCGTCGGCGACGCCCTTGCCGTCCAGGAACCCCGAGTTGATCGCCGGACCCTCGCCGCCGTACGCCTTGCCGTCGAAGTCCTCCGGGGGCTGCACGGTGCGGACGATGGGCAGGTCGAATATCTCGGCGAACTCCCAGTCCCGCTCGTCCTGCCCCGGCACGGCCATGATCGCGCCGGTGCCGTAACCCATCAGGACGTAGTCGGCGATGAAGATCGGCAGCTCGGCACCGTTCGCGGGATTCGTGGCGAACGAGCCGGTGAAGACGCCCGTCTTCTCCTTCGCGGCACCGGCCTGGCGTTCCAGGTCGGACCGTCCGGCGATCGACGCCCGGTACGCGGCGACCGCGTCACGGGGCGTGTCGTGCCCGCCCGTCCAGGCAGGCTTGGCCGCGTCCGGCCGCGAATCGGCGCTGAGCGCGTCGACCAGCGGATGCTCGGGCGCCAGCACCATGTAGGTCGCCCCGAAGACCGTGTCGGGCCGGGTGGTGAACACCTCGATGTCGCCTGCCGCGGACGCGAACCGGATGTGCGCACCCGTCGACTTGCCGATCCAGTTGCGCTGCATCGTGCGCACGTTCTCCGGCCAGTCGATCAGGTCCAGGTCGCGGGCCAGTCGGTCAGCGTAGGCGGTGATGCGCATCATCCATTGCAGCAAGGGCTTGCGGAACACCGGGAAGTTGCCGCGCTCGCTTCGGCCGTCGGCGGTGACCTCCTCGTCGGCCAGGACGGTGCCCAGGCCGGGGCACCAGTTGACGACCGACTTGGCGCGGTAGACCAGCCGGTGGTTGTCGATCACCTGGCGGCGCTGGACGGGGTCGAGTTCGGCCCACCGCTTGCCGAACGGGTTGGTGCCGGGACCGGGCAGCCGGGTGTCGGCGTCCAGCTCGGCGATCAGCTGGGCGACGGGGCGTGCCTTGTCGGCCTCGACGTCGTACCAGGAGTCGAAGATCTGCAGGAAGATCCACTGCGTCCAGCGGTAGTACTCGGGGTCGGTGGTGGCGAACGTGCGGCGCGAGTCGAAGCCCAGCCCCAGCCGACGCAGCTGGCGGCGGTACTCGGCGATGTTCGCGTCCGTCGTGATGCGCGGGTGCTGCCCGGTCTGTACGGCGTACTGCTCGGCGGGCAGCCCGAACGCGTCGAAGCCCATGGGATGCAGGACGTTCATGCCGCTCATCCGCAGGTACCGCGTGTAGGCATCGGTGCCGATGTAGCCCAGCGGGTGGCCGACGTGCAGCCCGGCCCCGGACGGGTACGGGAACATGTCCATGACGTAGGCGCGCGGCCGGTCGGCGACGCCGTCGAACCCGGCGCTGAGCGGCCCGGTTGGATTTGGCGTGTCGAACGTGCCGTCGCGCTCCCAGCGCTCCTGCCAGGACGTCTCGATCTTCTCGGCGAGCTGGGCGGTGTAGCGGAACGGCGGCGCGTCGTCAGTGGCGCTGGCATTGCCTGCTGCGGCCGGCCGGGTGTTGCTGGTCATTTCGAGTCTCCTGCTGTGGGTCCGGGCAAACGAAAAGCCCCCGCGAAAGGATCGCAGAGGGCTCAGCCGCGCCGACGTCCTACTGGTCAGCGCGGCCCGGTAAGGAGCAGGCGGGCGCTCATGGCGGCGATGATACCCGGTGCGACAAATCGCTCACGGTCGGGCGCGAATGCACTCCGTAACCAATGCGGACGCCGCATCACGAATCGGGGATTCGGTGCTCGCCCGGCGTCCGCCGTCCGTCGCCACCGGACGCCGGGGCACCTTTGATCAAAGTAGAACCGGCCAGGTAGGGGCACAAGTTGAAGCGCGGCGCGGTCCGTGCCATGTCACTCCTGTGCCACCGCACATGCGATTAGCGTGCTTAAGCGTGTTCAGTCCGTATCCAAACTGCGCTGGCTAGGCCTCGGCGTCGGCCGGCTCCTCCTCGAGGTCCAGCCGCGGGATGACCGGACCGGGCGCCCCGACGTTGTGCGCGCGCAGCTCCCACCGCGAACCGTGCCGTAACTCCGACCAGTGGCAGTTGGCCAGCGCGCTGAGCACCGGCGTGCGCTGCGACAGGCCGAGCAGCACCGCGCACATCGCCATCGCGGTCGCGCTGTGGGTGACGATCACGGCGAGCTGGCTGTCGTCGTCGATCTCGTCGAATGCCTCGAGCGCCCGCTCGGCGACCTGCTCCCGCGACTCGCCGCCGCGGCGGCTGACGTCTCGGCCGTGCATCCAGTCGTCGAACTCATCGGGGTAGCGCTCGGCGACCTCGTCGCGGGTCAGCCCCTCCCAGTGGCCGAGCGAGCGCTCGCGAAATCGCGGCTCCGAGGTCACCGGCAGGCCGGTGATCGCGCCGAGCGGCGCGGCGGTCTGCAGGGCGCGCTTCGCGTCGGAGGACAGGATGAGGTCGGGCTTGAGCGCCGCTACGAGCGCCGCGACCTCGTAGGCCTGCGCCCGGCCCAGGTCGTCCAGGGGCGGGTCGGCCTGGCCCTGGAAGCGGTGCTGCGCGTTCCACATGGTGCGCCCGTGGCGCAGCAGCAGCACCCGCCGCTTGGTCACCAGGCGATTGCCGGGCGGTGCGCTCACGACGGCACGCTCATGACGAGTCGCTCATGACGGCGCGCTCATGACGGGGCGCCGTCCGGCGTGAACGGGATCACCGGGCAGTCCTTCCAGAGCCGCTCCAGCGCGTAGAACACGCGCTCCTCGCTGTGCTGGACGTGCACGACCACGTCGGCGTAGTCGAGCAGCACCCATCGCCCGTCTCGCCGGCCCTCGCGGCGCAGCGGCTTGACGCCTTCGCGGCGCAGCCGCTCCTCGACCTCGTCGACGATCGCCTCGACCTGGCGCTCGTTTGCCCCCGTCGCGATCACGAAGATGTCGGTGATCACCAGCCGTTCGCTGACGTCGATCAGGACGACGTCGGTCGCGAGCTTGTCGCTTGCTGCGTTGGCGGCAACGAGCGCCAGATCGCGGGCTGTGTCGGTGGCCGTCATCCCGGCGAGCTTACGTTGCGGTACAGATGATGCTTCGCGATGTACTGGACGACGCCGTCGGGCACGAGGTACCAGATCGGGTGCCCGCCGCGCACGCGCTCCCGGCAGGCGCTCGACGAGATCGCCATCGCCGGTACGTCGATCAGGGTCACCGCATCGCTGGGCAGATGGGCGTCGGACAGCTCGTAGCCGGGCCTGGTCACGCCGACGAAGCGGGCCAGCCGGATCGCCTCGTCGTGATCCTTCCAGGACAGGATCTGGCCGAGGGCGTCCGCGCCGGTGATGAAGAACAGCTCGGCGTCGGGGCGCATGGCCGCCATGTCGCGGATCGTGTCGATCGTGAACGTCGGCCCGGGGCGGTCGATGTCGACCCGGCTGACCCAGAACCGCGGGTTGGACGCTGTCGCGATCACCGCCATCAGGTAGCGGTCCTCTGCAGCGCTGACCTCGCGGTCGGACTTCTGCCACGGCGCGCCGGTGGGGACGAAGATCACCTCGTCCAGGGCGAACTGCTCGGCGACCTCGCTGGCTGCGACCAGGTGGCCGTGATGGATCGGGTCGAACGTCCCGCCCATGATTCCGAGTCTTTGTGCCGGCACGCTGCGCAATGCTACGGACCCGCGGGGTTCGGTTTGCCCCACCGCATTGAGACGTGCTGGCGCCATCGAGATCGGCGTGCCGCCGAACCAAGATCGAATTCATGACAACTACCACCGAATCGGCGCGCGTCATCGAGGCGCGCGCCCTGTCCAAGCGGTACGGCGACAAGGTCGCCGTCGACGTGCTGAGTTTCACCGTGACGCCGGGCAAGGTCACCGGGTTCCTCGGCCCGAACGGCGCGGGCAAGTCGACCACCATGCGCTTGCTGCTCGGCCTGGACCGTCCCGATCGGGGAACCGCCACGATCGGCGGCGGCCCCTACCACGACCTGCCGCGGCCGCTGTGCACCGTCGGCGCGCTGCTGGAGGCCAAGGCCCTGCACAAGGGACGCAGCGCGTACAACCACCTGCTCTGCCTGGCCCAGACCCAGCACCTGCCACGGCGCCGCGTGGACGAGGTGATCGACCTGGTCGGGCTGCGCGGCGTCCGGCACAAGCGGGCCGGCGGTTTCTCGCTCGGCATGGCCCAGCGCCTGGGCATCGCGGCCGCGCTGCTCGGCGACCCGGCGGTACTGCTGCTGGACGAGCCGGTCAACGGTCTCGACCCGGAGGGCATC
>DASXRA010000077.1:0-3341 GCA_036506855.1 Jatrophihabitantaceae bacterium | reverse complement strand
TCTACACCGGCCACGCACTGATCGCGGTGTCGGCCGGCGTACCCGGCACACCGGTGATTGCCGTCGCCGCGACGACGGTGCGCTTCGCCGAGATCGCCGACGACGAACTGGCCGCGTACGTCGGCAGCGGTGAGCCGCTCGCGGTGGCCGGGGCGTTCACCATCGACGGACTGGGTGGCTGGTTCGTCGACTCGATCGGCGGCGATCACCACAACGTCGTCGGGCTGTCGCTGCCCGTACTGCGGCGTATGGTCCGCGAGCTCGGACTATCGCTCGCTGATCTCGGCTGGCCGAACGGCTCCTGAGCGACGCCTGCCGCGCAGTTCCTGAGCCGGCAAACGGGGCGGCCATTCCCCCAGGGTGCGGCCGTCCCGTTCACAGTTCCCCCTCATCCCACGGTGCCAGCGGCCCGGAGCAAGGGCGACCCGCATCAGCTGTCAGGTATCGGAATGTCCGCTGCCTACCAGGTGGTCCCGATTGGCGACCGCGGCGATGCGTCCGCGACGCCAACGCTCGTATCGATCGTCCTGCGCGGGACGCTCTTTCAGGGCGGCCATCACCGCGGCCAGCTCGTCCGCGGTGGCGTTGCCGCGGACCTCGATGTCGTTCACGTCGGCGGGACGCCGTGGCGCTTGCTCGCCAGGTGCCGCGACTTGCCGACCAGCGCCCGGTAGCGCTGCACCAGCTCGTCCCGCAACTCGGTCGGGCTGATCACCGCGTCGATCACGAGATCGGACGCGAGACGCATGAGGTCGACGTCCTCCTCGTACTCGGCACGCATCGCCGCGACGAACGCGTCGCGCTCGGTCGGGTCGGCGATCGCCTCGATCTTGTTGGCGTAGACGGCGTTCACGGCCGCCTCGGGTCCCATGACGGCGATCTTCGCGGTGGGCAGGGCGATGCACGCGTCGGGCATCAGCCCCGGCCCGGCCATCGCGTACAGCCCGGCGCCATAAGCCTTTCGTGCGATGACGGAGATCTGCGGCACGGTGGCCTCGGCGACGGCGGTGACCATCTTCGCGCCGTGCCGGATGATGCCCTGCCGCTCGACGTCGCTGCCGATCATGAAGCCCGGCACGTCCGCGATGTAGAGCAGCGGCACGTTGAACGCGTCGCAGAGCCAGATGAAGCGGGCCGCCTTGTCGGACGAGTCGACGAACAGCACGCCGCCGCGCACCGCGCTGTTGCTGGCGACCACGCCGACCGGCCGGCCGTCGATGCGTCCGAAGCCGGTGATCAGCTCGGCGGCGAAGAGCGGCTTGACCTCGAAGAACGAGTCGGCATCGACCAGGCCGTCGATCATGCCGTGCATATCGAACGGGACGTGCTCCTCGGCGGGCACGGCATCGTCTTCGAGGGCCACAGCCGGGGCCTCGGCGCGCACGTCAGGTGGCTGCTCGCGCCAGCACGTCGGCAGGTAGGAGAAGAACAACTTCGCCTGCTCGATCGCGTCCTCGTCGTCGACGGCCAGGTTGTCACCGCATCCGGAGATCGTCGCGTGCATGCGAGCCCCGCCCATGTCCTCCAGGCTGACCTTCTCCCCCACCACCATCTCGGCCATGCGCGGCGAGCCGAGATACATGGACGCATTGCCCTCGACCATGATGATCACGTCGCAGAAGCTGGGGATGTAGGCCCCGCCCGCCGCGGACGGCCCGAACAGGCAGCAGATCTGCGGCACCTTGCCCGACAGGGCGACCTGGTTGTGGAAGATCCGTCCGGCGCCGCGGCGTCCCGGGAAGAGCGCGAGCTGGTCGGTTATCCGCGCCCCGGCCGAGTCGATCAGCCAGAAGACCGGCAGCTCCTCGGTCAGCGCCCGCTCGGTGACCCGGATGATCTTCTCCACGGTTCGCGCGCCCCACGAGCCGGCCTTGACGGTCGGATCGTTGGCGACGACCAGCACGGGGCGTCCGTCGACGAGCCCTTGCCCCGTGACGACTCCGTCGGCGGGCAGCCCGCCCGCGTTCGCGTTGGCGAGCTGGCCGTCCTCGACGAACGTGCCCCCGTCGAGCAGCAGCGCGATGCGCTCGCGCACGTAGAGCTTGTGCTGGGCCGCCAGCTTGGCCGCGGCCCTCTCCGGCGGGGCCAAAGTGGCCTCGCGCGCAGCGGCGACCTCCTTGGCGCTCACGGTTTTGGCCGCCCGGCGTCATATAGACACCTGGGCGGCCAAAAGCGTCGCGCCGTCATGAAACCGGCAGGCCGAGGCCGCGGGCGATGACCATGCGCTGCACCTCCGACGTGCCCTCGCCGATCTCCAGAACCTTGGCGTCACGGTAGAAGCGGGCGACCGGGAACGCTTCCATGAAACCGTTCCCGCCGAAGACCTGCGTGGCGGTGCGCGTCGCTGCCACGGCGGCCTCGGACGAGTAGAGCTTGGCGCGGGCCGCGGCCTGCTTGACCTCGGCGGACGGCCGGCCGGCATCGCGCAGCCACGCGGCCTTGTAAGTCAGCAGCCGCGCCGCCTCGACCGCCACCGCGACGTCGCTGATCGCGAAGGCGACGGCCTGCCGCGAACCGATCGGCTCGCCGAACGTCTGCCGTTCGTTGGCATAGCGCACCGACTCGTCCAGGCAGGCCTGGGCCAGGCCGACGGCCAGCGCCGAGATCGCGATGCGGCCACCGTCGAGCGTGTCGAGGAACTGCCGGAAGCCCGCGCCACGCTCGCCGAGCAGGTTCGCCTCGGGGACGCGGCAGTTGTCGAACGTGAGCCCGTGCGTGTCAGAGCTGCGCCAGCCGAGCTTGTCGTACGGCGGCTCGACGATCAGCCCAGGCGTTCCGGACGGCACGATGATCGTCGAGATCTCACCCGGACCGGTCAGCGCGGTCACCGTGATCAGCGACGTGATCGGCGTCCCGGAGTTGGTGATGAACGCCTTGGCTCCGTTGATCACCCACTCGCCGTCGACGAGCTCGGCGCGGGTGCGCAGCGAGGTGGGATCCGCGCCCGACACCTCGGGCTCGGTCATCGAGAAGAAGGAGCGCGTGGTGCCTTCGACCAGCGGCCGCAGGAACTGCTCCTTCTGCTCGGGTGTCCCGAACATGTGGAGGATCTCGCCGTTGCCCGCGTCGGGGGCCTGGCAGTTGAAGATGTACTGCGCCCAGGTCGAGCGGCCGATCTCCTCGTTCAAGTAGGCGTAGGCCAGGAAGCCCTCGCCGGTGCCGCCCGCCTCCGGCGGCAGGTGCGGCGCCCAGAGCCCGGCCTCCCTGGCCCGTACGCGCAGCTCCTCGAGCAGCTCCATCGCGTCGTCGTCCTCGAGCGAGATCGCCGGCTCGTTCGGATAGACGTGCTCCTCCATGAAGGCCCGCACCCGTTCCCGGGTGGAGGCCACCGACGGCGGAGG
>DASXRA010000076.1:0-2999 GCA_036506855.1 Jatrophihabitantaceae bacterium | reverse complement strand
ACCGCGCTCTTGCCCGGGATCGGGCTGATGATCCGCACGTCAGCGCTCTTGACGGCGTAGGCGATGTTGCGCGTGAGCTGGGTGATGCGCTCGACCTTGACGCCGGGTCCGAGCTCGACCTCGTAACGCGTGACGGTAGGTCCGCGGCTGAATCCGGTCACTGCGCAGTCGACGGCGAACTCGGCGAAGACCTGCTGCAGCGCGGCGATCACCTCGTCGTTCGCCTTGGTGTGCGCCAGGTGCCGGCTGCCCGCCACGAGATCCTTGAGCGACGGCAGCGTGTAAGCGCCACCCCCGCTGAGTTCCATCTGCACCGGGGCCGTCACCGGAGGCAGCTCGTCGTCGACCTTCAGCCTGGGCACGCGTGGCTTGCGGGGCTTCGGCGCTGCGGGCACGTCGGCCTCGGCCGGCGGGAACGGATCGTCCAGGTAGGGCACTTGCGCCGTGTCGCCGCTCGGGTCGTCGCCGATGCCGAGCTGCACGACGCTGCCGCTGTTGGCGATCATGTCGTCGTCGGTCGCGGCCGGCTTGCGCGAGAGGAGAGCTCGGATCTGCTGGCGTAGCTGGTTGATCGGCGTCGCCGTCACGACGAGCACGCCGAACGCGCCGAGCAGGAACAGCAGCGGCACGGCGATCACCGCCGACAGCCCGCGTTCCAATGGCGCGGCGACGCCGGCACCGAGCAGCCCGCCGGCGTGGGAGCGGCCGTCGGACGTCGACGGGGAGGCAGCCCACAGATCGAGCAGGCCGAGAATGGCGAGCGTCAGCGAGGTCGTGCCGACGAGCGTGCGTCCGCGGCTTTCCGGCGTCGGCATCTGCCGCAGCATGTGGATGCCGATGCCGACCAGCACGATCGGCAGCACCCCCGCGCCGTTGCCCACGAGGAGCCGGAACAACGCCGTCAGCGAACGCCCGACCGGGCCGGCACCGTGCCTCCAGATGGCTACCGACGAGACGAGGCCCAGCGCGATGACGCCGAGCGCGGCGCCGTCGCGACGATGCTCCGGGTCGAGGTCGCGGGCCGTCGCGGCACGGCGTCCGACCGCTCGGGCCAGGCCGCCGATCAGTGCCGCAAGCGCACGCCACAGCGTGCCGACTGCGCGGCCGAGTCCGGCTACCGCCCGGCCGAGTGCAAGCAAGAATCCGGTGCGAGGCGGGGGGTCGGGCTGGCGGGCGCCGCGACGCGACGAGCCGGCCCGTCCTCCCGCTGACGGGCGCGCGCGAGTTCCCGAGGCAGCCACCCGTCAACCGTAACGGTCAAGCCGACGTTCAAGCCGTAGGCGAGGGCCCTGTGTCGGAGGCGGGGCGTGGTGGTTTGCCGCTCGATCTCGACGATCATGTCGCGTTTGACCGCCTGGCCGGCGTCGCCAGCGCAGGCAGACGCGACATGGTCAAGGACGGACGGCTGCGAGAGCCGGCATCTCGACCGAGTGGCTAAAGTCCGGCGGCCGCGAGGTCTTCGCGGAGATGCGCGATCTCGTGCTCGGTCGCGTCGACAAGCGGCGGACGCACCGGGCCCACCGGCATCCCGCGCAAAGCGAGCCCGGCCTTGACCAGGATCGTGCCCTGCGTGCGGAAGATTCCGGTGAATATCGGCAGCAGTTCGCGGTGCAGCCGCAGCGCCTCGGCGACGTCACCGCGTTCGTAGGCCTCGATCATCGCGAGCGTCCCGGGACCGCTGAAGTGGGTCGACGTGCCGACGACACCGGCCCCGCCGATCGACAGCAGCGGGAGGGTCAACTTGTCCTCGCCGCAGTAGTACGCGAGTGCGGTCTGCGCCATGACCGCCGCGCTCGCACCCAGATCGCCCTTGGCGTCCTTGACCGCGACGATCCGGTCGTGCTCGGCCAGGCGCAGCAGCGTCTCGGTCTCGATCGCCGTGCCGGAGCGATGCGGGATGTCGTAGAGCATGACCGGCAGCTCGGTCGCGTCGGCGACCGTCCGGAAGTGGGCGAGCAGACCGGCCTGCGGCGGCCTCGAGTAGTACGGCGTCACCACGATCAGCGCGTCCGCGCCGGACTTCGCGGCCTGCTCGGCGAGATGAATCGAGTGGACCGTGTCGAACGTGCCGACTCCGGCAATGATCGTTGCCCGGTCGCCCACGGCGTCGGCGACCACGCGCACCAGCTCGGCCTTCTCGGCGTCGGTGGTGGTCGGCGACTCGCCGGCCGTCCCGCTGATGACCAGGCCATCGTTGCGCTGCTCGTCCACCAGATAGGTGGCGAGCTCGCCGGCTCGGTCGAGGTCTAGCTCACCGCTCACTCCGAACGGCGTGACCATGGCGGTGAGCAATCGCCCGAACGGGCGCGGGGTGTCGAGCGCAGGCATGTGGCCAAACTACCGCTCGCCGCTAGGGGCTCCTGACTTGGTATCCGCGCTAAACCGGACAGGTCACGGTTGAGCGTCGAGGACAACCCGCCGTCGCCAGGTCGCGTTCCTGCAATCGGGACGACTTGAGCGGAGGCAACGATGCGACGAATGACGATATTCGCCCTTGTCGGGGCGAGCGGGCTACTCCTGGTCGCCGGCTGCAGTGCAAGTCCGAAGAGCGCCAGCGGCGGAGGGGGTCAGGCCGTCCGGCCCGAGAAGGCCGCGGCGAGTCAGTCCGCCGCTGGCGCTGTCGGCGCCGGTACCGCCGATACGACGACGTCGGCCCCGGCACCGACCCGTGCGCTGGTGAAGACGGCGGACATGACGGTTCGGGTGACCGATGTCGAGGCGAAGGCGAGCACCGCTATCAAGATCGCGAGGTCGCACGGCGGCGACGTGCTTGCCGACGAGCGCGCCGGCTCGGCCGATCACGCCAGCGCCCAGCTCACTCTCGAGGTAGCGCCGGCTTCGTTCAGCGAGGTACTCGATCGGCTCGCCGGGCTGGGTGAACAGGTATCGCGCAAGAGCACCGCGGACGACGTGACCCAGCAGGTCGCGGACGTCAACTCGCGGCTGGAGAGCATGCGGGCGTCCCTGGACCGCGTTCGCGCGCTCTACGCGAAGGCGGT
>DASXRA010000075.1:0-12011 GCA_036506855.1 Jatrophihabitantaceae bacterium | reverse complement strand
AACAGCACGTAGTGGAAGTGCGCGACCGTGAAGTAGGTGTCCGAGACGTGGAAGTCGACCGGTGGGCTGGCCAGCAGCACGCCGGTCAAGCCGCCGAAGAGGAACGTCACGATGAACCCGACGGAAAAGAGCATGGGTGTCTCGAACGTGATCGAGCCGCGCCACATCGTGCCGATCCAGTTGAAGAACTTCACGCCGGTGGGCACCGCGATCAGGAACGTCATGATCGAGAAGAACGGCAGCAGCACGGCTCCGGTCGTGAACATGTGGTGCGCCCACACAGTGACCGACAGCGCGCCGATGAACAGCGTCGCGAGCACCATGCCGGTGTAGCCGAACAGTGGCTTGCGGCTGAACACCGGGATGACCTCGGTGACGATGCCGAAGAACGGCAACGCGACGATATAGACCTCGGGATGGCCGAAGAACCAGAACAGGTGCTGGAACAGGATCGCGCCGCCGTTCGCGGACGTGAACACCTGGGCGTGCATATGTCGGTCGACCCACAGCACGAGCAGGGCGGCCGTCAGGATCGGGAAGGCCAGCAGCACGAGCACGCTCGTCACCAGGATGTTCCAGGTGAAGATCGGCATCCGGAACATCGTCATGCCCGGGCAGCGCAGCGTGATCACCGTGGTGATCATGTTGACGCCGCCGAGGATCGTGCCGAGACCGGACAGCGCGACGCCCAGGATCCACAGGTCGGTGCCCGCACCGGGCGAGTTCATCGAGTCGCTCAGCGGCGTGTAGAACGTCCAGCCGACGTCGGCCGCGCCGCCCGGCGTGATGAAGCCGGACGTCGCCGTGATGGCGCCGAACAGGTAGAGCCAGTAGGACAAGGCGTTCAGCCGCGGGAACGCGACGTCGGGCGAGCCGATCTGCAGCGGCAGTACCAGGTTCGCGAACGCGAAGACCAGCGGCGTCGCGAAGAACAGCAGCATGATCGTGCCGTGCATCGTGAACAGCTGGTTGTACTGCTCCGGCGAGAGGAACTGCATGCCCGGACGGGCCAGCTCGGTACGCATCAGCAGCGCCATCACGCCGCCGACCATGAAGAACACGAACGACGTGACCAGGTACATCTTGCCGATGAGCTTGTGGTCGGTGGTGCGTAGCAGTTGCCCGAGCATCGAGCCCTTGGCGGCTTCGTGGACCGGGTAGGGCCGGCTGACGATCGGCCGCGGAGCGACGGTGGACGCCGCGTCCGGTGAATCGGCCGTTGTCGGCTCTGCGGTCGTGGTCAACGTGCCTCCCGCTCGGCTGGCCAGGTCTCTGGGCACCATCAGTGCCGTCGAATTGCAGAATAGTCACGCCTGCGCCGGCTGAACCCACCGGGCACGCACATATGTGCGTCACCCTCATTTCACTTGCCGGTCGCGTCCAGCATGCCGTCGTGTCGCCTGACCTGTTGATCGTCTGAAGATGTGCGGGTCACGCTCGTGGCGGAGACGTTCTCCCCGGCTGTCAACGGGGTCGTCAACTCCGTCATCCGCGTGGCCGGGGCGCTGGCGGCCCGGGGGCACGAGCCGGTGGTCGTCGCGCCCAGCGGCGAGGCATTCCGGACGCGCGAGGGGCATCTCGTCGACGTGGTACGGGTACCGGCGATCGGCGTGCCCGGCTACCGCGGGTTGCGTGTCGCCCGGCCCGGCGTCGACCTGCGCCCCGTCCTGCGCGAGCTCCGCCCGGACGTCGTCCACCTCGCCTCGCCAGCGGTGCTCGGCTGGTCGGCCGTTCGCGCCGCCGCCGAGCTCGACATCGCGTCGGTGGCCGTCTTCCAGACCGACCTGTCCGGATTCCTGCGGCGCTACCACTTGCGCGCGCTGACGCCTGCACTGTGGTCGTCGCTGCGCCGCCTGCACAACAACGCCGATCTGACCCTCGTACCGTCGAGCACCACCGGGTACCACCTGCGCCGGCACGGCGTCAGCACGCTCGAACTGTGGGCACGCGGCGTCGACGGCGCGATGTTCCATCCGGCACGGCGTGACGAGCGGCTGCGCGCCGAGTTCACCGGCGGCGAGCTGGGCACGACGGTGGTCGGCTTCGTCGGGCGACTTGCCGCGGAGAAGCATGTCGAGGCGCTCGCGCCGCTTACCCGCCTGCCCGGCGTGCGGGTCGTCGTCGTCGGCGACGGGCCACGCCGGCGCGCGCTGGAGAAGCTCATGCCCGACGCGCAGTTCCTGGGGCTGCGTACCGGCACCGACCTCGGCCGCATCGTCGCCAGCCTCGACCTGCTGGTCCACCCTGGCGTGGACGAGACGTTCTGCCAGGTCGTCCAGGAGGCGTTGTGCGCAGGCGTGCCGGTCGTCACGGCGGCCGCAGGCGGCCCTCTCGATCTCGTCCGGCACGGCGAGAACGGCTGGCTGTGGGCGGGCACCGACCCGTCGGTGCTCGCCGCGCAGGTCGCGACCATTCGGAGCGATCGCGCGGCGCTGGCGGCGGCGCGCGAGCGGGCCCGGCCGTCCGTCGTGTGGCGGACCTGGGACGCAGTGGCCGACCAGCTCGTCGAGCATTACGCCCGGGTGCTCGCCGCCCGCGCAGCCGGCACGCCGGTAGTGCCGCTGAAGCCGGTCCGGCTGGCCCGCCTGCGCAGGCGGGCGTCATGACTCTGCTTCCCGCCTCATGACCAGCCTGGTCGTCAGCGTCCACGACGTCGCCCCCGCCTCGGCAACGCCGATCGCGATCTGGCTCGACGCGCTGGACCGGCGCGGGCTGCGCTCGTCGCTGCTCGTCATACCCGGACGCTGGCGCGGCGACTCGCTGGCCGACCGTGCCGCGTTCCAGCGACTGCTGCGCGAGCGCCGGGCGGCCGGCGACGAGATCGTCCAGCACGGCTGGCGGCACCAGGCGGGTGTGGACGCATACGGCTGGCGCGCGGTGGCCGCCCGCGGCCTAGCACGTGGCGCCGGCGAGTTCGCCGCGCTGAGCCAACCGGCCGCGCTGCTGCGGCTGCGCGCGGGGCAGGCCCTGCTCGCCGACGCGGGCCTGGCGACCGCAGCGTTCACCGCGCCGGGCTGGCTGCACTCGCCCGGCACGCTGCGCGCGCTGCGGCAGCTGGGGTTCACGCACACCACGACGCACACGGCCGTCGTCGACCTCGTGAGCGGGCAGCAGCTGCGCGGGTTCGCGTTCTCGCATCGCCCCGGCGGCTCCGGCGAACGGGCGGCCGCGCACCTGCTGCGAGTCGGCGTCCGTGCCGCGGCCCGCGCCGGTGGCCTGGTGCGCATCGCGCTGCATCCGGACGACCTGATCCGTCCCGGTCTGCGCGACGCGACGCTGGCCGCGATCGACGAGGCACTCGATCTCGGCGCCGCGCCCGCGACGTACGGCGAGTTGCTGGCCGGCGCGGCGGTGCCGTGAGGATCGTCCAGTTGGCGAACTTCCACTCGCCCACGTCGGGCGGGCTGCGGGTCGCGGTCGACACGCTGCGCGCCGGATACCTCGACGCGAGCCATGCCTGCATGCTGGTCGCACCCGGCCCGGTCGACGAGATCGATGGGACGGTGCGCAGGCTGCGCGCACCTCGGCTGCCCAACCGGTCGGGATACCGGGTGATTCTGCGCCGTAAGGCGGTGCTGGCGCTGCTCGACGAGCTTCGCCCGGACGTGGTCGAGGTGCACGACAAACTGCTGCAGCAGTGGGTGTGGGCCTGGTCGCGGGCCAGGAAGGTACCCGTCGTCGCAATGTCGCACGAGCGGCTGACCCGGTCGCTGCCGATGCTGATTCCGTTCGCGCCCGATCGCGTCCTCCGGCCGGCGACCGAGGCGCTGGCCCGCCGCACCGAGACGCGGTGCGACCTGCTCGTCACGTGCTCGCGATTCGCCGCGGCCGAGTTCGGTCAGCGAGCGCTGGTCGTCCCACTCGGTGTCGATCTCGAGACGTTCCGGCCGCCTTCCCATCGCGAGCAGGGACGGCGCCTGCGGCTGGTCGTCGTCGGCCGGCTGTCCGCCGAGAAGCGTCCCGACCTCGCCGTCGAGACGCTTCGGGCGTTGCGCGCAGACGGCGTCGACAGCGAGCTGACCGTCGTCGGCGACGGCCCGATGCGCCAGGCCCTGGCGCGGCTCGCGAGCGACCTGCCGGTGCAGTTCGCGGGCCACCTGCGCGATCGCGTCGCCGTCGCCGCGGCGCTCGGCACGGCCGACGTCGCGCTGGTCTGCGCCCCGGCCGAGACGTTCGGTCTCGCCGCCTTGGAGGCACTGGCCTGTGGAACGCCGATCGTGGCCGTCGCGGGCGCGGCGCCGGCCGAGATCGTTGCCGCGCACCCGGAGGCCGGCACCAGCGCCGGCCCGGACCCGGCAGCCTTCGCCCGGGCCGTCGCTCGGCTGTCCGGCACCCCGCACCGGCGAGATGCTGCGCGCGCCTGCGCCGAGGCCTACCCCTGGTCGGCGACGGTCGCCACGATGCTGGGCGTGCACGCCGCGGTCGTCCGGCGCGCCGACGCCACGATCAGGGCGACCGGATAGCGCGCGGGCGGATCACTGCCAGGGCGAATCCGGCCGCCACGACGGCGCTGCCGCACAGCGCGACGTCGGTGAGCGCGATCGCATGCGCCGACGCGTGCGCGCCCGGCCCGTGCACGAGCGTCAGGTACAGCGTGCCCAGCGTCGCCACCCCGACGACCTGGCCGAGCTGGAAGATCGTGACCAGAATCCCGCTGGCATCGGCCGCGTCGGACATCGGGACGTGGGTGAGCGCGACGGTCAACATCGGGCTGAACGCCAGGCCGAGCGCAAGGCCGATCAGGAGCAGGACGAGCTCCAGCAGCGCGCCGCCCTCGCCGCCGCCACGCAGGATCGCGCCGAGCAGCAGGTAGCAGACAGCGGCGACGCCCAGCCCGAACGGGATGATGTGGCCGTGCCATCGGGCGGGTAGCCGTCGCCAGGTCAGGCCGGTGGCAGCGAACCCGAGCGCGACCGGGGCGAACACCAGGCCTGCCTTCGCCGGGCTCTCGCCGAGGCCGGACTGCAGGTGCAGCGCCATGCTGAACAGGTAGCCGCCGTAGTTGAGCAGTGCGAAGAACAGCGACGCCGCCCCGGCGGACAGGCCGGGGGCGCGGAGCACGCGCGCGGAGACGAGCGGCGAACCGCCCCCGTTCGCGACCGCCCGCTCGACGGCGACGAACGCGGGGAACAGCACGGCGCTGGCGGCGAGCGAGATCCAGCACCAGGCCGGCCAGTTCTCCTCGTGACCGAGCACGAGCGGAACGACGAGCAGCAGCACGGCGAGCGACAGCAGCACCACGCCGGCCGGGTCGAGCCGGCGGCCCGGCTCGCCACGGTCGGCCGGCAGGCGCCGGCGGGCGAGCACGAGCAGCACCGCACCGATCGGCACGTTGACCAGGAAGACCGGCCGCCACCCCGTGCCGAACAGGTCGGCGCTGACCATGACGCCACCGAGCACCTGCCCGATCACCGCGCCGCAGGCGATCACCGCCGAGTAGAGCGACAGCGCCCTGGCCCGGGCGGGACCGGCGAACGTCCGCTGGATGAGGCTCATCACCTGCGGCATCATCAGCGCCGCGGCCGTGCCCTGGATGAACCGGAACGTGACCAGCGTGGCCGTGTTCGGCGCCAGCCCGCAGGCTAGGGACGCGATCGTGAAGCCGGCGAGGCCGGCCTGGAACGCGCGCCCGTGCCCGAACCGGTCGCCCAGCCGCGCCCCGCTGATCAGCAGCACGGCGTAGCTGATGATGTAGCCGGCGACCACCAGCTGCAGACCCGCTCCGGACGCATGCAGGTCGGCGCGCAGCGTCGGGGCGGCGACGTTCACGATCGACACGTCGAGGATCGCCATGAACTGGCCGGCAAGCAGCACGCCGAGCACGGCGCCGGGCCGGGTGACGCGCGGGCGGGCGATGTCGGGATTGGTCAGGATCGTCACACAGCAACGGTGCGTGCCGGCCGGTCCTGGTGGTGAGTGCCCGCTGATCCTGGTATTGCCACCACCTGGCACGCACGTTGTCGGTGCCGGACGATCTACTGGTGACCGTGATCGAAGGCACTTATCTGAAGGAACGCCGCAATGAGCTCGCGTCCTTCCTGCGCAGCCGCCGCGCGCGAGTGAGACCCCAAGATGTCGGGTTGGCCCCGGGCCTGCGGCGGCGCACACCGGGCCTGCGCCGCGAGGAGGTCGCGCAACTCGCCGGTGTGGGCGTCACCTGGTACACGTGGCTCGAGCAGGGGCGGCCGATCAATGCGAGCGTCCAGGTGCTCGACGCCATCGCCCGCGTGTTCAAGCTCGGCCCGGCCGAGCGCTGGCATCTGTACCGGCTGGCGGACGTGCCGGGCGTGCCGACCGGCGGCAGCGACACCGAGGCGGGGCAGTTGCCGGCCGAGGTGCCGGGCGTGCTCGACGCTCTCGGCGCCACTGCCGCGTGCGTCTACAACGGGAAGTACGACCTGCTGGCCTGCAACGAGACCTACGCCGCGCTCTTCCCCAACCTCGCCACCGCTACCGGCTGCGAGCGCAATGCCCTGTGGCAGATCTTCACGATGCGCAAGTGCCCGCTGCTCAACGTCGACGTGCTGCCGCACATGGTGGCCGTGCTCAGAGCCAACTACGCCAGGCACGTCGGCGAGCCGCAGTGGACCGACTTCGTCGCGGCCCTCTCCGCGGCGAGCAAGAAGTTCGCCGAGTTGTGGGCCACTCACCAGGTCGCCGCGCCGATGCCCGCGATCAAGTGGTTCCAGGCTGACGACGGCACCACGATCGACATGCGCACGACGGGCTTTCACGTCGACGGCATGCCGGAGGCGCGGCTGGTGGTGTACATGCCGGCGACCTCTGCCGACGCGGCCAAGATCGAGCGGCTGCGCGTCCGGGCACGGCTGCGGCAGGTTCCGGACGTATCAGCGGCTGGCTAGGCACGCTCCTCACCAGCACGGCTACCTCTGCCGCGAGGGGCTGAGCGTGACCACCGGGGGGGTCAGGTGAGCGCTACCGTTGCGAACATCGAGGCCGCTGCCCGAGAGGCGTCGATTCGCCCCAAGCCACTGCTGTCCGCGCGGCTGCTCGGCCGGTTCTCGGTAACGCTGGACGGCCGTGCTGTCGACACCACGTCGAGCCGTCGGACCCGCAACGTCATCGCCTATCTCCTCGCGCACCGTCGCGTGCCCGTTCCAAGGGACGTCCTGATGGACGTGTTCTGGCCGCGCGCTGATCCGGACGCCGCGCGCAACTGCTTGCACGTCGCACTCAGCGGAGTTCGTCAGGCGCTGCGCCGCGCCTGCCCGGAGCCCGTCCTGCAACGCGTCCACGACACGTACCTGCTCGCCGACACGATCTCGGCATGGGTCGACGTCGAGGAGTTCGAACGCCATTGCCGGGACGGGCGAGCAGCGGAGCAATCTGGCGCCCTGGACGAAGCGATGCGCTGCTACGAGGCGGCGGCGCAGGTCTACGATGGCGACTTCCTCGCCGACGACCCGTATGCGGACTGGGCCGCGCCGGCCCGCGACGCGCTTCGCTTGACGGCCGTCGAGACCCAGTCGCGCCTCGTCGAGTTGTACGTCCGCGACGCCGCGTTCGGCCCGGCGATCCAGCTCGGTCGATGCATCGTCGACGCCGACCCGTGCAACGAGACGGCGCATCGTCAGCTCATGTCCTGCTATGCGGCCGTCGGTCAGCTGCACCTGGCGCTGAGCCAGTACCGGCGGTGCGCCGATGCCCTGTGGCAGGCGTTCGGCATGCGGCCATCAGCCGAGACGTCGCGCCTGTACGAAGCGCTTCGCGACCCGGCCTACCATGAGGTGCTATGGCCGAATTCCACCAGCTTCGCATCACGCCAAGCCGAGGTGGCCTGCTCCTCGAGTGCGAGCAGGGCTGCGGTCGGCGACTGGTCGTCGATCGCAATGGCGCGCTGACCGTCATCGACCGAGGCGACGAGTACGCGCTGCACCGTGGCAACACCGGTGATATCGAGCTCGCTGGCCCGGCCGTGTCCCAGCCCTGAGCGCGAGAACGGGCCGCGGCACGCCGTTTGCGCGTGATCGCGACCCGCCTGCGCCGACTGCTCAGGCGATCCGAACGATCGGCCCCTCGACGACGGCGGCAACATCGGTGACGTGCCCGAAGTTGCGGTGCGTCAGCAGCGTGACCAGCTTGTACGTCCCTGACAGCGGCGGCGCCGGGTCGTCCGGCAGCGTGTTCGCGGGGACGGTGATGGTCGCGCTGTAGTTCGTGCTGCCGTTGAGGGCAACCGTTACCGCTGCGCCGACTTCCTGCTCCGGCCCGGCACCGATCGACTCGACGTACGCGGCGAGCTGCCACTGGCCGCCGAGCAGCAGCGCGGCGAGCGCGCTGATGTTCCACGAGCACTGGATGGTGAACGGCTGGTTCGCCTCGAGCACCGACGACGGCGCCCCGTTGTTGTCGATCACCGCTGCGGTGAACGTCCCTGGTCCGAGCAGCACATTCGGAAACTGCATGTCTGCCATCTCGGCAGCCCCCTTCGGTCGTGCGGGACCCGGCCGGTCCCGTCGCCGAACACCATGACCGCACCGGCTTACCCGCCGCCTACCCTGCGCATACCCACCGCGCCGATCTGGGTAAGCCCGACCTGCCGCGGTCCGAGCAGGAAAGGGCATGATCTGAGCCGTGAGTTCCCCGCACGATGATCTTGACGCCCGCGTCCGTGCGGCGCTGGGCGAAGTCGACGACTCCGGCGAACCGGACGACGAGTTGAGCGCGCTCTTCGACGCGATGGCGGGCAGCCGGCACGTCGACATCGAGGCGCGCCGGATGCGCGAACGCGGCCAGGGCTTCTACACGATCGGCTCGGCCGGGCACGAGTCGAACGCATTCGTCGCCGCAGCGTTGCAGGCGACCGACCCTGCGCTGCTGCACTACCGCTCCGGGGCGTTCTACCTCGCGCGCTCGGCCCAGGCGGGACGCAAGCTCGAGGACGGCCTGCGCGACATCCTGCTCGGGATGATGGGCGCCATCGCCGACCCCGCGTCCGGCGGGCGGCACAAGGTATTCGGCAACCCGGACCTCGCGGTCATGCCGCAGACGTCCACCATCGCCTCGCACCTGCCGCGTGCTGTCGGCGTGGCATTCGCGATCGGGCGCGCCGGCCGTATCCACGTGCCGACCCGCTGGCCCGACGACGCACTCGCGGTCGTCAGCTTCGGCGACGCGAGCCTGAACCACTCGACGGCCGTCGGCGCGCTGAACACCGCGGGTTACTGCGTCCGGCAGAAGCTGAGTCTGCCGCTGCTGCTCGTGTGCGAGGACAACGGACTCGGAATCTCGGTGCCGACGCCGGCGGGCTGGGTGGCCGAGGCGGCGCGGCGACCGGGCATCCGGTACCTGACCGCCGACGGCGACGACCCGGACAGCGTGCGGGCCGCGGCCGCCGAGGCGGTGTCCTACGTGCGTGACAAGCGCCGCCCGGCGCTGCTGCACCTGCGCACCGTCCGCTACCTGGGCCACGCCGGCAGCGACGTCGAAAGCGGGTACCGCCCGCCGCCCGCGATCACAGCGGACTTCGCCCGAGACCCCGTCGTCGCGCTGGCCCGGCGGATCGGGTCGGCGGCCACAGCGGCGCGCTACGACGAGATCGGCCAGCTCGTCCGCTCGCTGTCCGACGAGCTGATCGGCGCACGGACGCTGGCCACCGCCCGGGCCGTGATCGAGCCGCTCGCGCCGCGCAGCGTGCCCGCCATCGAGTCGGAGGTCACCCGCTTCGCCGACGACGCGACGCGACGCGAGGCGTTCTCCGGACGGATGCCCGAGCAGTCCGGGCAGCTGACGCTCGCGCAGGCCATCAACGCCGCGCTGACCGACGCGCTCGCCGCCCGTCCGCAGGCGCTGGTGTTCGGTGAGGACGTCGGCAACAAGGGCGGCGTGTACGGCATCACCCGGGGCCTTCAGCAGCGCTTCCGCGCGAACCGCGTCTTCGACACGCTCCTGGACGAGCAGGCGATCCTCGGGCTTGGGCTGGGTTTCGGCGTGAGCGGCCTGCTCCCGATCCCGGAGATCCAGTACCTCGCTTACCTGCACAACGCCGAGGACCAGATCCGCGGCGAAGGGGCGAGCTTGCGCTTCTTCAGCAACGGCACGTTCACCAATCCGATGGTGGTGCGGATCGCCGGGCTGGCATACCAGAAGGGATTCGGCGGGCACTTCCACAACGACAACGGGCTGGCTGTGCTGCGCGACATCCCGGGTCTCGTTGTCGCCGTGCCGTCCCGTCCCGAGGACGCCGGGCCGATGCTGCGCACCTGCCTGGCCGCCGCCGTCACCGACGGTCAGGTCAGCATCTACCTCGAGCCCATCGCGCTGTACCACGAACGTGACCTGCTCGAGCCGGGTGATCGCGGCTGGCTCGGGGCGTACTCGCTCAACCGGCACATCCCGATCGGCAGCGCGCGCACCCACGGCAACGGAAAGCACCTGACG
The DNA here is from genome assembly GCA_036506855.1 of Jatrophihabitantaceae bacterium. GTDB lineage: Bacteria > Actinomycetota > Actinomycetes > Mycobacteriales > Jatrophihabitantaceae > DASXRA01. Next base: position 1,610 of record DASXRA010000075.1, on the reverse strand, counting down.
GTGCTCACGTTCGGCAACGGCGTGCGGATGAGCATGCGTGCCTCGGCGCTGCTCGCCGACGAGGGCATCGGCATGCGCGTCGTCGACCTGCGCTGGCTGATGCCGTTGCCGGTCGACGACATGGTCCGCGAGGCCAACGCCACCGGTCGGGTGCTCGTCGTGGACGAGACGCGGCACAGCGGCGGCGTCGGCGAGGGCATCGTCACGGCACTCGTCGAGCGCGGCTTCGGCGGGCGGATCATCCGGGTCGCCAGCCGCGACAGCTACGTGCCGCTCGGCGACGCCGCGAACACGGTGCTGCTCAGCGAGGACGACATAGAACGCGCGGTCCGCCGGCTGCTGAGCTGACGGACCGCGCGTTCGTGACGGGCTAGCTTGCCCGCAGGGTGCCGAGCAACCCGTGCGACTCGTCGTCCGGTCCGGCGGAGAACCAGACCGAGTCCACCCCGCCGGCCCCCGGGTCACCGGTGATCAGGCCCCACAGGCCGTCGATGGCGAGCGGCACACCGGACGTGCCGCGCAGCGTGCCGAGCACCTCGCCGGTGGTCGGGTCGAACGCGTGGATCCGCCCGTCGCCGAAGTTGCCGATCAGCAGGTCGTTGGAGAACTGACCGAAGTTCGCCGGTGCCATCGTGATGCCCCACGGCGAGTTGAGCACGCCGTGGCTGGCGAAGCGCTTCACCCAAGCGCCGGACGTCGTGTACACGTCGACGAACCCGTGCGCCGGCCCGGCGATGTCGTCCTCTCCGCCCTTCAGCGCATACGTCACGAAGATCTGCCCGCCGATCTCGGCCACGTCGAACGGTGCGTAGTCCGCCGGCAGCGTCGGATCGCTGAACAGCCCGGCAGTCGTCACCGGGGTGAACGTGCCGTCCCAGACGTCGATCTTGTTGGCGCCGAAGTTCGTCGCGAGCAGCATCGGGCCGGAGGGGGTGTGCGCGATTGCCAGGCCCTTGTAGATCGCGCCCTCTGTGTGGCCGATCAGGGTGGCCGCCGTGCCGCCTGCCCATGCCGAGAGATCGCCGTCCTCACCGATGAAGATGAACCGCGCCGGCGTCGTGGTGCCCGGCAGGTTGAACGCGGTCGCGGCGTTGAACGCCTGCCCGGTCGGGGCGCCGCCGGGGATGCTGACCACGAGTCCCAGCACGTTGACCGGGCTGCCGTTGACGTCGCCGTTGTACAGCGTCGCGACGTCGGTGCCGTTGTCCGACACCCAGATCGGGGACGTCGCGCTGCGCGACATGCCCCAGGGGTTGACCAGGTTCGGGTCGGTCTTCTGCGCGACGCCTGGTTGGTCGGACACCAGGTTCGTCTGCGTGTAGCCGCCGGCCGCGCCGCCCGCGGGCAGTGGAACCACCACGACGAGCGCCGCCACGGTCAAGCCCCCGAGCCAGCCGAGCCGTGTACCCATCACGCGCCTCCTTTGTGTCGCCGCCCACCCGGTTGCGAGCAGCACATCTGGGGACCACGCAGCGCACGCACGCCCGGTTCACAATGCTCATGGAATTCGGCATTGTTCGCCCAGAGTTCGGCCGCCGTTCGACCTCACCTATCGTCTAGCCGTGCGAGTGGCGCTGTTCGTGACGTGTCTGGTCGACGGGCTGTTCCCG
>DASXRA010000074.1:0-3546 GCA_036506855.1 Jatrophihabitantaceae bacterium | reverse complement strand
GGTGGCGGCTCTGGTCGCCGCGGCAACCCGTCCCGGACCGATCGGCCTGGCCGGCATCGGCGCGGGGCTCACGCTGGTCGGCATGGTCGTCCTCGGGCCGCTTGCCGCCCGTCCGGCGGCGTCGGCGCTGGGGGCTCCGGTTGCCGCGACCCGCGGCGTCACCGGCACGCTCGCCCGCGGCAACGCGATGCGTAACCCGCGTCGCACCGCGGCGACTGCGTCGGCCTTGCTCATCGGCGTGGCCGTAGTCGCGATGTTCACCATGGTGGCCGCATCGCTCAAGGCGTCCGCCGCGAAGGGTGTCGACCGCGCACTCACCGCGGACCTGGTCGTCGACACCGAGGGCTACGGCGGCGGCGCCGGTCGCGGACGGCTCGATCCGGGCCTGGCGACGCGACTCGGCCAGCTTGCACCCGTGCAGGACGCCGTCGGCCTCGGCGGTGGCACCGCGCTGATCGACGGCGACACCAAGTTCGTTGCGGCTGCCGACCCGGCAGGGATCGCACACGTCGTGGATCTCGGCGTGACGGACGGTTCGCTGGCGGCCATGACGCCGACGTCGCTCGCCGTGTCGCGCGACGTTGCCGACAGCCATGACTGGCACGTCGGATCGCAGGTGCGGGTGACCTATCCCGACGGCGCCGTCGCCTCGGCCGGCATCGCCGCGATCTTCGACAACGCCGACATCACCGGCGGCTACCTGTTCCCCGCCGCTGGCTGGACGCCGCATGCGGGGCAGGCCGTCGACTCGAAGGTGCTGCTCGAACTCCGGCCGGGCACGGACGTGACAGCTGCCGCGGCGGCGGTCCGGGCGGCGGCGAGCCGCGACGGCGATGTGCGAGTGCAGGACCGCGACCAGTACCGGTCGAGCGCGACCGCGGGCGTCAACACGTTCCTCGGGATGATCTACGTGATGCTCGCGCTCGCGATCCTCATCGCGCTGATGGGCATCAGCAACACACTGTCGCTGTCGATCCACGAGCGGACGCGTGAGCTCGGGCTGTTGCGCGCGGTCGGCCAGACCCGAGGTCAGGCCCGAGCGATGGTGCGCTGGGAGTCGGTGCTCGTCGCCGTGTTCGGCACTGTCGGCGGTGTCGGGCTCGGCACTCTGCTCGGCTGGTCGCTGGTGAAGTCGGCATCGAGCACGGCGCTCAGCACGTTCTCGGCGCCTCCGGTCCAGCTGGCCGTGTTCCTCGTGGTGGGCGCGATCGCGGGCACGCTCGCCGGCATCAGGCCGGCGCGACGCGCGGCGCGGTTGCGCATCTTGCAAGCGATCAGCGCGGAGTGACCCTTCCGATCGCGCGCCGGACCTGCGAGGCTCGCGCGGGGCGGGCCCCAGGTCGGCGACGCGGGAGGGCACACGATGACGGACGACATTTCCTGGACACCGAGCCGTCGGCAGGTTCTCGGCATGGGCGCGGCGGCGGGTGCGCTCGCCGCCACGTCCGGCGTGCTCGCGCCGCCGGCTCGGGCGACACCCCGCGCGCCCGCGCGGCGCGTCCCGGCGAGCATCGAGCACACGACGCTTGACCACACGCTGCTGCGCGGCCAGCCGGGTGCGGGCGGTTACCGCCCGATTGTCGTCGGCCCCGGCGAACCACACCTGCTGCGCGACGACCTCGTCGGGCCGGGCGGGCCGGGCGATCGCCGGCCGCTGCTCGCATTCGGCCAGCTGACCGACATGCACATCATGGACGCGCAATCACCGGCACGCGTCGAGTACCTGGACCGGTTCGACGATCCGGGCGAGCCGTTCGCCGGGTTGCTGCCGTTCGGGTCGTCGTATCGCGCGCAGGACTTCCTGACTGCCCAGGTCGCCGAGGCGATGTTGCAGGCGATGAACGCCGTGCACCGCGGCCCGGCGAGCGGGCTGCCGTTGGCGTTCACGGTCGCCACCGGCGACAACGTCGACAACACCCAGTTCAACGAGCTGCGCTGGCAGATCGACCTGCTCGACGGTGAGCGCGTGCGCCCGGACTCAGGTGACCTCACGAGGTACGAGGGCGTCGCGGACCTCGTCGACTACGACGTGCGGTACTGGCACCCGGACGGCACGCCGGCCGGCCAGTCCGACGACCTGCCCCGCGCCCGCTTCGGCTTCCCCACCCTGCCGGGACTGCTCGACGCCGTGCGCCGCCCGTTCGACACGACCGGCCTGCGCACTCCGTGGCTGACCGCGTTCGGCAACCACGACGGGCTCGTCCAGGGCAACATCCCGTCGTCGGCGCTCATCGCGGCGGTCGCCACCGGCAATGTCAAGATCAGCAACCTGCCGCCAGGCGCCAACATCATCCAGCTGGCGCTGGGCCTGCTCAGCGGCGATCCGGCCGCGCTGCAAACGCTGTTCGCCGGACCGGCTCGCATCGTCGCGCCGGACTCGGACCGCAGGCCGCTGTCGCGCGCGGAGACGATTGCCGAGCACTTCCGGACCAGCGGCCGTCCGCACGGTCACGGGTACGGCACCTGGAACCTGAGCACGGGCAACGCCTACTACGCATTCGACCGCGGACCGATGCGGGCAATCGTCCTCGACACGGTGAACCCGTCCGGCGGGTCCGAGGGTTCGATCGACGCGGCGCAGCTCGCCTGGCTCACCGCTGAGCTGGCCGCGGGCAGCCGCCGCTATCTCGATGAGAGCGGCAATGTCGTCGCCGGTGGCACACGCGACAGGCTGTTCGTGCTGTTCAGCCACCACACCATCGAGACGATGAGCAATGGCGCCGGCGTCGGGCGCGTGCTCGGCCCGGCCGTTCGCGACCTGCTGCTGCGGTTCCCGAACGCGGTGCTCTGGGTGAACGGCCACACGCACCGCAACACCGTCGTGCCCTACCGGCGGGCGGCGGATGCGCCGATCCCGGGCGGCTTCTGGGAGGTCAACACCGCCGCGCACGTCGACTGGCCGCAGCAGTCGCGCGTCGTCGAGCTCGTCGACAACGGCAACGGCACCCTGTCGGTGTTCGGCACGCTGCTCGACCACATCGGTCCGACCGGATACGGATCGGCGCCGCGTGACCCGGTGGCGCTGGCGTCGCTGTCCCGCGAACTCGGCGCGAACGACTGGCAGAATGCTGCGCCCACCGCCACCGAGGACGGGCGGCGCGGCGCAGTGGAGGACCGCAACGTCGAGCTACTGGTGCCGGCGCCGTTCGTGCTGGCCGGCTAGCGCGTCTGGCTGAACCCCGCTCATTGCGCCGTAGAGCATGGGCTATCCCCGGTGACGCGGTCGAGTCGCTTCGAAGCGTTTGGCCGGATCGGCGCAGTTCGGGGACGCAGAGACGTTGGTCCCCTGATCCACGGAGCGCATGCTCACTACGATCCGTCACGTCAAGTAGCGAGACTGTGACGCCTCGCACTGATAGCTTTACATCATCAAATTGGTGACTGGATTTCGTCTCGCAGGAAAGGGCGGCCCCCTGATGATTCGGCGAACCGTTGTCTACCCCGCGGTGAAGGGGCAGCCGGCCCTTCACCCGGCCGGCTGAGCAGGCCGTGATGGCCAAGCGATCGAGCATCGCTCTGGTAGCGACAGGTGTCGTGCTGGTGCTC
>DASXRA010000073.1:0-8412 GCA_036506855.1 Jatrophihabitantaceae bacterium | reverse complement strand
ACGAGAAATTCGGCTACACGGTCGACGGCGACGAGTTCGTCGAGGACGGGATCGCGCACGTCCCGATGCGGCGCCCGGGGCAGTGATCCGAGGCGCTCGACTCAGCCAGCGTGCGAGCGGGCGCGGCGCTCGGCCAGGCCGCCCTCGATCTCGCGCTTGACCTGTGCCCGTGCGCGCTCGCGGGCTTGCTGGAAGTAGCCCCGAGGGTCGGCGAGCATGCGTTCGGCACGATCGTCGTCGTCGTTCACAACGATGCCCTCGGCCACGTCACGCACCCCCGTCCCGTCATCGTCGAAGACTCCCCCAAAGCGTAACGCCTCAGGAGCCATACGCGAGGGCATCGGCGAGCAAGCCGGCGAGCAGCCGGAGCAGCGGCACGTCACCTTCCGTGAGATCGCCGGCGACGAGCGAGTCCACGGTGAGCAGCCCGAACGCCCTGGTACCCGCAACGACCGGAACTGCGAGAAATGTCTGGTACTCGTGCGGATGCGTCGGGTCCCATCCGGGCGGCGGGTCCACGCGGACGTCCTTGCAGAAGCGATGCGCATTGGCGGTGAGCAGTTCGAACACCGAGTCGCCCGCAACCGTGCCCTCGACGAATGTCGTACGCGGCCCCCCGGCCCGCCCCTCGTGCAGCACGGGACGCAGCGCGCGTGGCGCTCGCTCATCGAGCTCGAACCAGCATGCCCGCACCCGGTCCGGGCCGATCAGCAACGCCGCCGAGTACAGCACCATCGGGACGGTCTGCTCGCGCAGCTCGTCGCGATCGCGCCGCCCCGACACCGCGATCTTGCCGAGCTGGCGGACGATCGGGTCCAGCGCGTCGTTCATCGCGACCCGCATGTCGATCGCCACGGTCTCGACAGCCCGGCGCTCGCGCTCGCGCCGTCGTTGCTCGATCGCCTGCGCCACGACGGCGCCGGCGACCGCGAGCAGGTTGACGGCGATCCACCAGGCACGAGCGCTGCCGTGGCTCGTCCCGGCCAGAATCGACGCGAGCGCCGCCAGGACCAGCGCGGCCGCTGTCAGTGCAGTGGTCACGTAGGAGCGGGTGTCTCGGCCGTTCATGATCGCGACGGTAGCGGGTCAATAGCCGCGGGGAGGATCAATCAGTCGGCTGACGCCTGCGCTCGCAGCGCGTCGAGCTGGCTCGTCGTACCGACCGCGATCAGGATGGCGCCCGCCTTGAGCCGCGCGGTCGGCGGCGGGTTCGCGACGAACGACGCGTCCGCCCCGTCGCGGACGGCGAGCAGCAGCACCCCTGTCTTCTCGCCGAGCGCAGCGTCGCGCAGGCTCTCGCCTGCCAGCCGGGACCGCGGGCACACCTCGACCTGCTCCATCCGGTAATCGAGACTCTCGTCGTGCATGACGACGTCGAGGAACTCGGCGACGTGCGGCTGCAGCGCGAACGCGGCCATCCGCCGGCCGCCGATCAGCTGCGGGTTGACGGCACGGTCGGCACCGGCGCGCACCAGTTTGGACTTCGACGCCTCGTTGCGGGCACGGGCAATGATCACCAGGTCCGGACGCAGCGCGCGGCTGGACAGCGTGACGTAGACGTTGTCGGCGTCGGTGTCCAGCGCCGCGACCAGCGCGTGCGCGCGGGCTATGCCGGCAGAGCCGAGCACGGCGTCGTCGGTGACGTCGCCCTGCACGCTGGGGTACTCGATGCCCTCCAGCCGGCCGGAGTCGCGGTCGACCACGACGACCTGCCGCCCGGTCGCGCGCAGGTAGTCGGCGCAGGCCCGGCCGACGCGGCCCCAGCCGCAGATGATGACGTGGTCGGTCATCCGGTCGATGTCACGAGACATTCGGCGCCTCTCCAGGTGCTCGCGCAGGTGTCCCTCGATCAGCGCTTCGAGCAGGACGCCGAACGTGTACAGGGCGGTGCCGACTCCGATCAGGATGAGCGCGATCGTGAACAGCTCGCCGGCCGCACTCAGTGGGCGTACCTCACGGAAGCCGACAGTCGTAACGGTCGTGACGGTCTGGTATAGCGCTTCGAGCACGTCGAATCCGAGGATGACGTAGCCGACCGTCCCGCCGACGATCACGAGCGCGAGCGCCAGGACCGCCAGCCGGATCCGCCGCACGGTGCCCACGCACGGATTGTGGCCCGCGCCCGCCCGTCTGCCCAGTCGGTGGCACGCTGTCCAAATCGCGGCTGGCCCGGCGACGTATCGGTAAGGGCCGCGCGTCGTGCGGCCACGACGAGCCAGGAGGCGTCATGTCGGAGTACCTGCTGTTGCTGTATGCCGAGGAGACCGACGAGGCCGGCGCGGCCGAGCGGCTGAGCGAAATGCCCGTGTGGAACGAACTGAACGCCAGCCTGCAAGAGGCCGGGCTTCTCGTGTCGAGCAACGCCTTGCACGGCATCGACACCGCGACGACCGTGCGGGTGCGTCATGGCGAGACGGAGATAACGGACGGACCTTTCGCAGTCACGAAGGAGGTGCTGGCCGGCTACTACCTGCTGGACTGCAGCGACATCGACGAGGCGCTGGCGCAGGCCGGGCGCATCCCGCTCGCGCGCTACGGCTCGGTCGAGGTGCGTCCGGTCCGGTACTTCGACGGGGACGCGACATCCGACCAGGCGGACGCGCAGGGGTGAACGAACGGTCCGACGACCCGGCGGCCGCGGCCGTCGCCTCGACTTACCGGAACGAGCGGGCGGCCGTGCTCGCGACGCTGATTCGGCACGTCGGCGACTTCCAACTGGCCGAGGACGCGCTGCAGGACGCGTTCGCCGACGCGATCACCTCGTGGCGGCGTGACGGGATCCCGGCGAACCCGGGGGCTTGGATCACGGTCGCGGCGCGCCGGCGGGCGATCGACCGGCTGCGCCGCGACCGCTCGGTGGCCGACCGCACCGCGCGCCTGGCCGAGTTGATCAGCCTCGACGCACAGGAGCATCCTCCGATGAGCGAAGCGAACGCGATCATCGACGATCAGCTGCGGCTCATCTTCACCTGCTGCCACCCCGCGCTCGATCTGCAAGCGCGGGTGGCGCTGACGCTTCGCGTGATCGGCGGCCTGACGACCGGCGAGATCGCTCGCGCGTTCCTGGTCGCCGAGCCGACGATGGGCAAGCGGATAGTGCGCGCCAAGCGCAAGATCGCCGACGCGCACATCCCGTACCGGGTGCCACCCGACCACGAGCTGCCGGACCGGCTGGTTGGCGTGCGCCGGGTCGTCTACCTGATCTTCAACGAGGGCTACTCGGCCACAGAGGGCGACCGCCTGGTGCGCGACGAGCTGTGCAGCGAGGCGATCCGCCTCGGGCGGTTGCTGTGCCAGTTGATGCCTGATGACGCCGAGGCGTGGGGTCTGCTGGCCCTGATGCTGCTGCACGATGCGCGGCGGCCCGCTCGTGTCGACGCGGACGGACGTTACGTGGCGTTCGGCGAGCAGGACCGTTCGCTGTGGGACGAGAGTCGGACTCGTGAGGGCATGCAGGCACTCGGGCGCGCGGTGCGGTTGCGTCCGCCCGGGCAGTACCAGTTGCAGGCGGCGATCACCGCGCTGCACATGCAGAGCGCCCCGGACTGGGCACAGATCGCCGAGCTGTACGGCGCGCTCGCCAAGCTCAGCCCGTCCCCGGTCGTCGAAGTCAACCGCGCGGCGGCGGTCGGGTTTGCGGCAGGGCCGCAGGCAGGTCTGGAGTTGATCGAGGGGCTGCGGGGCGATCCCGCACTCGAGCGCTACCAGCCGCTGCACGCCGCGCACGCCGAGCTGCTCCGGCAGGCGGGCGACACAGCTGGCGCGGCGCGCGCCTACGAACGGGCGATCGCGCTGAGCGCCAACGCCGTCGACCGCGCGGAGCTCGAGAGGCGCCTGGCCGCGCTGCGAGCCGGCTGACTCGATACCTGTCCAAATCCGCAGACGAGCTGCGTCGTCTTGGTTGAAGCCGCCGAAGGAGCGGCGTATCCGACCAGGAGGGCGTCATGCCGACTGAGACAACTCACCAGCCGCACAAGGTGTGGACGATCGTCCTCGCCTCCCTCGGCGTGTTCATGACCGCCCTGGACACGCTCGTCGTGACGACATCGCTGCCCGTGCTGCGAGTCGACCTGCACGCGAGCCTGGCCAGCCTGGAGTGGACCGTCAACGCCTACAACCTCGCGTTCGCCTGCTTCCTGTTGACGGGCGCCGCGCTGGGCGACCGGTTCGGGCGACGACGCATGTACGCCCTCGGCCTGTCGCTGTTCACCGCCGCGTCGGCCGCCGCTGCGGTCTCGCCGAACGCCGCGGCGCTGGTCGGCGCGCGCGCCGTGCAGGGCGCCGGTGCTGCGATCGTCATGCCGCTGACACTGACGCTGATCAGCGAGGCGTTCCCGGTCGAGAAGCGGGGTGCGGCGATCGGGCTGTGGGGCGGCATCACCGGGCTGGGCGTGGCGATGGGTCCGGTCGTGGGCGGTGCGGTCGTGAGCGGCATCAGCTGGCACTGGATCTTCTGGCTCAACGTGCCGGTCGGCATCGCGCTGATCCCGTTCGCGATCTCCCGGCTGAGCGAGAGCTTCGGGGCTCGACCGCAGCTGGACATCGTCGGCTTGGTCGTTGCCGGCGCGGGCGCACTCGGCGTGACGTGGGGACTCGTCCGGGCGAACAGCGTCGGCTGGGTCAGCACCGAGGTCGTCACGACCGTGCTCGCCGGAGTCGTGCTGATCGGCGCGTTCATCGCGTGGGAGCGCCGGGCGCCGAGCCCGATGGTCCAGCTCGGCCTGTTCCGGGACCGCACGTTCGCGAGCGCCAACGCGGTCAGCTTCTTCATGTACGCCGGGCTGTTCGGGGCGCTGTTCCTGATGTCGCAGTTCTTCCAGACCTGCCTCGGGTACTCGCCGCTCGGCGCAGGCGTCCGGCTGCTGGCGTGGTCGTTGCCGCCGATGTTCATCGCCCCGATCGCGGGCGTGCTCGCCGATCGTTACGGCAACCGGCCGTTCATGGCGCTCGGCTTGGCCTTGCAGGGGCTGGGGCTCGGGTGGGTCGCCGTGATCGCGTCGCCCACCGCAAGCTACCTGCCGATCGGTATCGCGCTGCTGATCGCCGGCACCGGAACGTCGTTCTGCTTCCCCACCGTCGCCAACGCGATCATGGGCTCCGTCCCGTTGAAGGAAGCTGGCGTCGCGTCCGGCACGAACAGCACGATCCGTGAGCTCGGCGGAGTCCTGGGCGTCGCCGTGCTGGCCACCGTGTTCGCTCGCCACGGCGTCTTCAGCTCACCGCAGGCATTCGTCGACGGCTTCACCGCGGCCCTCTGGGTCGCAGTCGGATTCTCCGTGGTCGGCGTCGTCGCGGCGCTGTTCACCGCTCCGCGCTCGCAGCCAGCGCAGGCCATCGCCCCGCAACTGGCACTCGCCGAGGTCTAGCCCGGTTTTGGCCGCCCAGCGTCGTATAGACACCTGGGCGGCCAAAACCGTAACGGGTCAGGGCAGCGACATGTGCTCGATCGCGAGATACATGTGCGCCACCTTCGAGACGGGATCGTTTGCGAAGTGCCGCTGCATGGCCCGGTCGGTCAACGCGTTGTCCAGCGACGCCAGGATCATCGACTGGTCGAGGACGAGGATGCGATGCCCGACCGATCCCGTCGCCGGGTTGACCGCATCGAAGAAGCCGTTCGCGCCGTACACCTCCGGGTAGTGCGATCGCAGCGCCGCGATATTGGCATATGCCTGTTGCGGCGCGACGTCGAGCGCGATGAACGATGCATGCGGTGTCACGACGTCCTCGCTCGCGCAGGCATAGCACTGCGACAGGGCGAGGTTCGGGTGGTCGGCATTCGCGCCGAAGCCGAAGTACGGGAACGGCAGGCCTTCGACACCGAAGCCACCGTACCCACCCGTATCGTCAGCAGTGCTGGACGGCGACATGCCCCAGACCGGGAAGTGCTTTACCTCGGTCGCGTACTTGATCTGAACCTGCGCGGTGCGCACGTCGGCGAGCCCGAAGCTGTGCTGACCCCACGACGTCTCGGGCACAACCTGGTTGGCCATCAGGCCTTCGAACATGCCCCCGGCGAACGTCGGGATGAACGTCAGGTCGGAGTCCTTGTAGGTGTAATGCCCTTCCCACACAGGGAATCGCTGCCCGGACTGCGGATCGGTGTAGGTCTGCCACGAACCCTGCATCGGCCACTGGCCCTGCCATGAGAAGTCCGGGTCGGTCGTCGCGCAGTCCGCGAACGGGGCGGGCGGCGGCAACTCGCGCCAGCTGCGCCACCACACATTGCCCGGCATCTGGTGCAGGCCCATACCGATGTACGCGGAGATCCGCGGATCGCTGTAGAAGGCGCCGTTGTGGTAGTAGTGCGTCCAGTTGTCGCCGACGTCGGGCGGCTGGCCGACGTAGTAGCCGCCGAACATCTGCCCGGTCGGCTGGTTGCCGGGAATGGCCGGGTTGACGTTGCAGTGCGTCTCGGCACGGCCGTCGTAGAACTTTCCGAAGTTCATTTGCGCTACGAGGCTGTTCGCCAGTGGCGCGACGGCAGGCAGTGCCTGGCGCGCGACGATCAGGCCGGACGCGTACCACCCGTTGTCGACGTTGGAGATGAAGTAGCAGTTGTCGAACGTCGGGGTCGGCTCCGTCGAGCAGTCGACGTCGCCAGGGTTCTTGATGACGTGCCCGGTACTCGTGTCGTACCACTGGTACAGGAACCCGTTGTCGCGCTGCAGGTTCGCCACCGTGTGCAGTGTCGCGGCGACGCGGTCGCTCGCCTCGGACTTGCTGATCAGGCCTAGGTCACTGGCCGACACCACCGCCCACAGGTAGACACCGACATTCGACGCGGACGTGTACCTGCCGTAGCTCGTGGGCGTCGCCGAACCACCGGCGTAGGTGATGTTGTCCAGTGGCAAGTGGGTGTTCGGGTCGACGTCGGCGCTGTAGAAGTTCCACGTATCGCGGGCGACCGCACGCAGGTCGGCTCGCTGCGCGCTGGTCAAGCCGGTGTAGGACTTGACCGAGTCGGCGGGACTCGCCACCGCTTGCAGCGGGTACAGCATGAGCGCGAGGGTCGCGGCCATTGCGATCCACGGTGCTCGTCGTCTTCTCATCTCACGCACCTGCCTCTGTCTTCAAGGGATCCGCCTTGAACGGATTGGCGACTGCATCGAGCAGCTGAACGGTGTACTCGTGATGGGGGTGCTGCAAAACGTCCTTGGTAATGCCCCGCTCGACGATTTTCCCCTTGTGCAGTACGAGAATCTCGTCGGTGACGACCCGCGCACTGAGCAGATCGTGGGTGATGTAGAGCAAGCTCAGCCCGCGCTCCTCGCGCAGCCTGGTCAGCAGCTTCAGCACGCCGGCGCGCAGCGACACGTCAAGCATAGACACGGGTTCGTCGGCGACAACCAGCTCCGGGTCGCATGCGAGCGCTCGCGCGATGACGACGCGCTGGCGCTGTCCGCCGGAGAGCTGATGCGGCAGCTTCGCCGCGAACTGGCTCGGCGGGGTCAGGCCCACCGTCTCGAGCAGTTCGTGGACGCGCCCGCTGGCTTGCCGTGCCGACATGCCCAGGAAGTTCTGGCACGGCCGCATGACCGTGTACTCGACGGTGTGCAGCGGGTTGAGCGCGCCGTAGGGATCCTGGAACACCATCTGTACGCGGCTGTGGAATCGGCGCAGCCGTCTCGTGCGCAGGCGATCGACGGCGAGGTCGCCGAACCTGATCGACCCGCGCGACGGCCGCTCCGAGCCGGTGATCAGCTTGGCAAGCGTGCTCTTGCCGCTGCCGCTCGCGCCGACCAGCCCGACAGCGGCCCCGGGCGCGATCGTGAACGAGACGTCGCCGACGGCGGTGACGGTCCGCCTGCCCTGGCCGCGCACGCGGTAGATCTTCGAGACGCCGTCGACGGACAGCGGCTCGACGCCTGTGGCCCGTTCGAGATCAATGGACATCGGCAGGCACCTTCGCCATACGCGCGCGTACGTGACACGCCGCGTGGCCCGCGCCGAGCGGGGTGAGTGGCGGCTCCACGTCCAGGCATACCTGCTCGGCCAGCGGGCACCGAGGCGCGAACGAGCAACCGGCCAGTGACAGCGACAGGTCCGGCGGTGAGCCCGGAATGCCGCCGAGCTGCACGTCGTCCGCACGCGGGTCGGCGTAGCACGACAGGAGCGCCTCGGTGTACGGGTGATGCGCGCCGTACAGCAGGGCACGTGCGGGCTGATCCTCGACGATGCGGCCGGCGTACATGACCATGACCCGGTCCGTGGCGTCGAGGACGACGCCGAGGTCATGGCTGATCAGGATGGCGGTAAACCCCTTCTCGCGCTGGAGATCCTTGATCGTCTGCATGACGGCGCCCTGCACGATGACGTCGAGTGCGGTCGTCGGCTCGTCGAAGATGATCAGCCGCGGCTGGAGCGACAGTGCGAGCGCGATCGAGACACGCTGCCGCATACCGCCCGAGA
>DASXRA010000072.1:0-3261 GCA_036506855.1 Jatrophihabitantaceae bacterium | reverse complement strand
CGACCCTGGCGCTGCAACTCGCGACGACGACGTGGCGCTTCTGGCTGACTCGCGGGCTGATCGCCGAAGGTGCCCGATGGCTGACGCTTGCCCTCGATCGCTGCGACGACCGGTCCTCGATGCGCGCGCGGGCGCTGGCGGCGACCTACCTGCTCCAGGTGCGCCAGGGCCGGACGCCGGGCCTCACCGCGATCGGGGACGAGATCGTCGCGCTGCTGTCCGAGCAGGACGATCCGGCCGAGCTTGCGCACGGGCGCCACCAGCAGACGCTCGTCACGTTCATGAGCGGCGACTGGGCTCGAGCCGACGAGCTGAGCGACGCGGCGCTCCGCGAAGCCGCGCCATACCCTGGCGTATCGGCGTCGGCGCAGAACCTGGCCGGGATCATCAGCTTGAGCCGCGGCGACATCGCCGGGGCTCGGCAATGGTTCGACCGGGCTCTCGCGAGCCTCGCCGAGGTACCCGACGAGGCGCCGCCGTTCTTCATCACGCTGACGCTCGCCTGGATGGTCGACGATCGCGCCGACCCGCCGTTGCCGATCGGCGAGGACTCGATGCTGGTCGGCCGCCGCGTCGGTGCACAGCAGGCGTGGGGACACGTCCTCATCGGCATAGCGCTGACCGAGCGGCTGTCCGGGCGCGTCGACGCCGCGCTCGCCCTCATCGATGCCGCACGGTCAGGCTTCGACGCGCTCGACGACCGCTATGGGCAGGGTTACGCCGCCGCGCAACGCGGCCACACGTTGCGCTGGGCCGGCGACCTCGCCGCGGCCGAGCGGTGCCTGTTGGAGTCCGAGGCGCTCCGCCGCGAACTGCGCGACCAGCGGTCGGTGGCAATGGCGTTGGGCGGACGGGCGATCGTCGCCGCGAGCGCAGGCGACGGCGAAGCCGCACGAACGCATGGGCGCGAGGCCCTGCTGATGATGGAACGTTCCGGTGACGTGCCGGGCGTCGCGCTCACCAGCATCAATCTCGCCGTGATGGAGGTGCTTCTCGGCGACGCCGCGGCGGCGCTCGTCTGGGCCGACCGCGGCCTGGCCATACAGGTTCCCGGCGGGCAGCGATCCCTGTACTGGACGCACCTGCTCCGCTCGCACCTGCTGCGCTCGCTCGGCGATCCGGACGGGTCCGCGGCGGCGGCCCTCGCGGCGCGGGACACGTTCACCGCACTCGGCGAGCAGCGGGGGCTCGCCGCGCTGCAAAGAGCCTGCAAAGCCGGCGTGCTTAGCGTCCTGGGTGACAACTTTTCCTAGGAGGAACCCCATGGCGCATGTTCTTGGCGAGGCCACCGTCAGCGAGCTCGAAGGCGGGCTGGCCGGCACCGTCATCCGTCCCGGTGATGCGGAGTACGAGACCGCTCGGCGGGTCTGGAACCATGCGATCGACAAGCACCCGGCGCTCGTCGTCCGTCCGAAGAACACGCAGGACGTCGTCCGAACCGTCCGGTTCGCCCGCAGCGAGGGGCTGCCGATCGCCGTCCGCGGCGGGGCGCACAGCATCGCCGGGTTCTCGACCTGCGACGACGGCATCGTGATCGACCTGGCGCTGATGAATTCCGTGCAGGTCGACGTGGACGCGCTGCGGGCTGTGGCCGGCGGCGGGACCAAGTGGAAGGACTTCGACGCCGCGACGCAGGCGCACGGGCTGGCCACGACCGGCGGCCTGGTGTCGAGCACCGGTGTCGGCGGGTTCGCGCTCGGCGGCGGGGTCGGCCACCTGGTGCGCAAGCACGGCCTGACGTGCGACAACCTGCTCTCGGCCGAGATAGTGACCGCGGACGGTTCGATCGTGCGCGCGTCCTCGTCGGAGAACCCGGACCTGTTCTGGGCAATCCGTGGCGGTGGCGGCAACTTCGGCGTCGCGACGTCCCTGGAGTTGGCGCTGCACCCGGTCGGCCCGACCGTGCTCGGTGGCGCCATCTTCTACCCGGGCGATCAGGCAACCGAGGTCGTCACCGGATGGCGCGAGCTGCTCGGCGGGCTGCCGGACGAGATGTCCAGCCTGGTCGTCCTGACGACTGCTCCGCCGGCACCGTTCATCCCCGAGGAGTGGCACTTCAAGAAGGTGTCCGCGGTGCTCGCGTGCTGGTCCGGTGACCCGTCCGAGGGCGAGCCGTTCATGAAGCCGATGCGCGAGCTGGGCACGCCGATCGCCGACCTGCTCGGGCCGATCCCGTACGTCGGCCTGCAGCAGATGATCGACGCGCTGTGGGAGGCCGGCTCGGCCAACTACTTCACGTCCACGTTCATGGACGCGCTGCCGGACGAGGCGATCGCGTCATTCGTCGACCACCACCGGCGTTCGGCCGACCTGCCGGTGCAGGCCGAGCTGCACATCCACCACATGGGCGGTGCGATGGGGCGGGTCGCTACGGACGCAACGGCGTTCACCGATCGCCAGTCGCCGTATCTGGTCAACTGCATCGCCCGGACGCCCGAGCCGGCGCAGCTGGCAGAGCACGTCGTCTGGGCCCGCTCGGCACGCGACTCGATGGCCGAGTACGGCAACGGGCACACGTACGTCAACTTCACCGGCGTGGGCGACGACAAGGTGCGGGCGAGCTACCCGCCGGAGATCTTCGCTCGGCTGCAAGCGGTGAAGGATCGCTACGACCCGTCCAACGTGTTCCGCTACAACCAGAACATCGCCCCGAGCCGCTAACCAAATTGTTCGACCTCCGGCGAGCTGGACGCCGCCGGAGGTCGAACAATTTCGCTACGCGGCTTACGCGAGCGCGAGCACTACCGCGGCGGCGTCCGCCTCGGCGGTGTCGAGCGCGGTACGAGCCGCATCCAGGCTGACGTGCGCGGCGTGGAAGGCGGAGCGGACCGCCGAGCTGCTGGCGTCCGGGGCCACGGCGAGGATCGTCGTGACCGCGGCTGCCGCGTCGGTGGTTGCGGTGGTCAGCTGAGCCTGCAGGTCGGCGAGAAGCGCCAGTTCGGCGGTGACGTCGGTGCCGAGGAGGGCCGCCGCGTTCACCTGGCTGGTCAGGTCGGCGAGCGTCGCGGCGTCGGTTGCGGCCCTTGCCTGCACCTTGTCGGACGCGACGACGACGATGACCTGGCGGCCGGCGAGGTCGGCGGTCCGGTGCGCTGAGGCGACGATGCCCCGTACCTGCGCCCGCGTGGTGGCCGTGCCGAGCGCGGTCAGGTCGTCGCCGAGGGCTGAGCGGTCGACGGCAAGATCTGCGAGCAGCGCGGTGCGATCGGCGTCGGTGAGGCCATGACTGCGGGCGACCCGGGTCTGCAGGTGCCCGACGCG
>DASXRA010000071.1:0-15621 GCA_036506855.1 Jatrophihabitantaceae bacterium | reverse complement strand
TCTGGCTGGCAGCCCGGGCGGGGCCCCGCGCCGGGCGACGACGACGCCGCAGCGAACTCTCGCCGACGGCGCTGCGCTACATCGCGGCTGGCGCTTGCATCATTGCTGCCGTGGCGGCGTTCGGGCCCGGCGTTGGCTCTGCCGTTACGGTGCTGATCGCACCGCCGCTCGTGCTGCTTGTCGGGCACCTGCACGGTCGGCAATGTCGGCGCGGCTTACCCGACGACGCTAGCCGCGTGCCGTTACTTCTCGATCTGCTCGCTGCCGCGCTGCGTAGCGGTCAGCCGATCTCGTCAGCGCTGGCAGCGGCGGCGCCGCTGGCTGGCGCCCGGCTCGGCGCGCAGCTCGGCCAGGTCGGCGGGCTGCTGCGCTTGGGCGCCGATCCGGCGCAAGCATGGGCATCGCTTACCGACCCGGCGTTGGCGCCGGTGGCGAGCACGGCACGCCGCAGTGCGGAGAGCGGCGTCCGCCTGGCGCATGGGTTCGAGCTGCTCGCCGACGAACTGCGTGCGGACGCGCGAGCGGCGGCGCTGGCCCGTGCCCAGCGTGCGGGCGTGTGGGCGGTTGCGCCGCTAGGTCTGTGCTTCCTTCCCGCGTTCGCGTGCCTCGGCATCGTCCCGGTGATCGTCAGCATCGCGCGTGGCGTCCTGAACGAGGCAATGCCATGAACGCCGTGGATCTGATGTCCAGGCTGGGGCTGGCGGGCTGCGGCTCAGGCTGTCCGCTGGACCGGCGGTTGCGCGTTGGCGTCAGCGAGCATGGCAATGGCCGCCGCGCCGTCGACCGGTCGAGAGAACAAGTAGCCCTGGGCGAACAGGCAGCCTAGGGCCTGCAGCTCGGTGAGTTGCTCGGCGGACTCGACGCCCTCAGCCACGGTCCGCAGGCCGAGTCCCTGGCTCATCCGGACGATGCTGCTGGCCAGCGTCGGCGTCGAGCCGGTGGTTCCCAACCGGTCGACGAAACTGCGGTCGATCTTGATCGTGTCGATCGGGAGGTGTTGCAGGTGGCTGTAGGACGAGAATCCCGTGCCGAAGTCGTCGATGGCCATGTGCGTGCCGAGTCCGCGCAGCGTGCGGAGGCGATCGACGAGCGTGATGTCGTCGGCCAGCACGCTCTCGGTGATCTCCACACACAACGCCGATGCCGGCAGCCCGGTCTCATGCAGGGCAGTGCGTACGACGTCGACGATGTCGTCGGACTCGAGCTGGCGGGGCGAGACGTTGACGCTCATGACGAGTTCGTGCCCGAACTGCTCGCGCATGACCATCGCCGCTGCGCAGGCCTCGTGCATCACCCACGCACCGATCGGCACGATGAGCCCGGTCCGCTCGGCGTGCGGGATGAAGTCGTCGGGCGAGACGAGGCCGCGTTCGGGGTGCTGCCAGCGGATGAGGGCTTCGAATCCGACGATCTGCAGTGTCTCGACCCGCACGATCGGCTGGTAGTACATGACGAATTCCTTGCGCTCGACCGCGCGGCGCAGGTCGGCACGAAGCGTCAGCTCGTTCTGCACCTGCTCGTGCATGTCGGGGTGGAATCTCTTCCACGTCGCCTTGCCCGCGGCCTTCGCCGCGTACATCGCGAGGTCTGCGTCGCGCAGCAGGTGATCCACGTCGCTGGCCGGCGTATCGGCGATGCGTACGCCGATGCTCGCGTGGCAACGCACCTCCGCACCATTGAGCATCACCGGGCTGTCGAGGGCAGCGAGAATGCGATCGGCGAGTTTGTCGGCCGTCGCCTCGTCGTCGACCAGCACGACGAACTCGTCACCGCCGAGGCGGCCGACGGTGTCGCCGGTACGTATGCAATGGCGCAAGCGCTCGGCGACGATGACCAACAGGCGGTCGCCCTCGGAGTGGCCGAGGGCGTCGTTGACCGCCTTGAAGTCGTCGAGGTCAACGAGCAATACGGCTGGTCGGCTGCCGGTTCGCGCCGCCCGGTCGAGCGCGCCGGTCAGGCGCTCGCGCACGCCGGCGCGGTTCGCGAGGTTGGTGAGCGGGTCGAAGAACGCCCAGTGCGACAGCTCGGCTTCGAGCGTCTTGCGCTCGCGGATGTCGCGGAGGTTGACGACAATTCCGCGAACGTCGGCCACGTCGAGCATGGCCGTTGCCGTCGCCTGGACGTCGACCCAGCCGCCCTCGACGAACTGGCAGCGGATGTCGAGCGCCGGCAGGTGGCCCTTGTCGGCGGCGCGGGCGAGCCAGATGAGCAACGACTCGGCGTCGTCCGGGTGAACGAGATCGATGATCGGCATGCCGGCCAGCGCGTCGGGAACGAACCCGAGAATGCGCTCGACCGCCGCATTGACGGTACGAATCGTGCTGTCAGGTTCGAGGACCAGGACGATGTCCTGCGAACCTTCGATGACGGCTTCGGCCCACACGCCCTGGTCGGCATCCAGAGCGAGGCCGACCGTACCGACGAGCACGTTCATCGGTTGGCGAAGCTTCTCGACGGCTGCCGACTCCGAAGCGGCCACGGCGAGTACGTAGCGCTGCCGGCCACGGCGCACGACCGGCACCAGCAACAGACCTTCGCTGCGCGCCGAACCGGGGGCGCGGAGTCCGAACGCGGCAAGACCGCCCGCAACGCTGACTGCCTGCCCGTCCGCGAGCGCGGTGCGGGTGCGCTCAGGCAGCACGTCCGCGGCGATGGTGAGCGTTTCGTACCCCGCGAATGCGCCACGGGTCTTTATCGCCGTGAGCCCGGATTCCGAGACGACCATGAGCACCGCGGCGGCGGCCGGGTCAGGCCCGAGCAGTGCGAGCGCGGCGTCGCACGCGGCGGCGTACACCTCGCCTCGGTCACGCGCAGCGGCCAGCCGGCAACTGGCTTCGGCGATCACCTCGTGCCCTTGTCGCTCGGGTTGCGGCGTGCGCGGCCGCGTCTCAGTGCGCATCGGCCGTCACCGCCCTCAGTTGCTCGGCCGGGACGTAGACCTGCACGGGCTCCTGGATCCCGGAGGCCATCCGCGCGTAATTGGCGATTCGTTCGAGCAGGCTCGGCGTCAGCTCCTGGCCTTTGGCAACCAGCTTCAGCCCGCCGGTCGTGCGGACGTCAGCCGCGAGCACCATGCTCACCTCGAGCTCGCCGGCCCGCAGGTCCCTGGGCTCGCGGCGCGAGCGGTCAGCCAGCACCAATGCGAGCGCGTCGAGCAGTTTCGGGTCATACACGCCGGTACGCGCGCGCATCGTCTCGAGCGCGCTCGCCGGCTCAGTGCCGGCTGACTCCAAGCTGTCGAAGTCGGACGCGACGCGAAGCACCCGGCCGCCGAAGGGGATCGACTCGCCAGCGCGAACGTCGAGGTCCGACTGGCCGTCGTAACGCGCGCCTTGGCTCCGGATCGCCTCGCGGACCTGGTCGATCCGCGGGATCCCGGCGAGCACCTGATCGGCGATGCCCGGCAGACGAGACAGCAGGTCGCGAGCCTCCGCGTCGAGGGGGAGGCGCTGCTCAGCGCGCTCGAGTATCTCGGCGGGGAGCGCGATGGCACCGATCTGGGTGAGCATCGCGGCGAGCTCGACGTGCCAGGTGACCGCCGTTCCCGAGGCCTGCACGATCAGCGTCACGAGAGAGCGCAGTCGCGTCGAGCGTGCGAACACGGCCGGGTTGGCCAGAGCCAGCACCTCGGTCAGCGCGCGCACGCTGCCGCGCAGCGTGTTGTCGAGCAAGTCGCGCTCGGCAGTGATCAGCCGGTACTGGTCGACGCCTGCCCGCAGCGCGTCGACGAGATCCTCGCGGGCAGCCGGCTTGAGCAGCAGGCGAAGGATGCCGCCTTCGTTCACCACGGCAGCCGCGCTGGACAGGTCAGCCTGGCCGGTGAGCAGGATGCGCGATGTGTCGGGGCTCGCAGCGCGCGCCGCGGCGAGGAAGCGCGCGCCGTTCATCTGCGGCATCTGGAAGTCCGACAGCACCACGGCGTACGGGCCGGCGTTGCGCATGCGCTTGAGCGCGAGAGCCGGGTCGGCGGCAGTGTCCACGGCGAACTCGGTACGCAGCAGCCGTCGCAGGCCGTCGAGCACGTGCGGCTCGTCGTCGACGAGAAGGATCCGGGCCAGGGTCACGTCGCTCACTTGCCGACACGAACCTTCCCGTGCTCGCTGCCCGGCTGGCCGCCGTGTGGCCGCGACGTCGTGGCGCCGTCGATGTGCAGGGTGCGCGCGCCGTTGCCGAGGGTCCAGTCCGCGTCGGTCTCGGCTGTGGCGAGGCCGCTGCCGTTGCCGTTGCTCGGCAGGCTGGCGCCGCCCACGAGAGCGTGCTGGGGCGGTTCGCCGACGCTGGGCCGCCGGGCTCCATTCGTTGACGGCTGAGCGCGCTTCCCGTCCACCGGTAGGCGCACGGTGAACGTCGTACCGACAGCATCCTCGGACACGAACGAGATCGAGCCGGCATGACGGTCGGTGACGAGTGTGTAGGCGAGCGCGAGTCCCTGCCCGGTGCCGCGGCCGACCTCCTTGGTCGTGAAGAACGGCTCGAAGACGCGCCCGGCGATGTCTTTGGGAATGCCCGTACCGGTGTCAGCGACCTGCAGGACGGCGTCCTCGCCGTCGACGAAGGTCCGGATGGTGATCATGCCGCGCCGAGACGAGGTGCCCACCTTGTCGGCGATCGCGTGCGCGGCATTGACCACGAGGTTGACCAGAACCTGGTTGATGTCGCCTGCGTGGCACCACACCGGCGGCAGGTCGCCGAGCTCGACGGCGACGTCGGCGACGTGCTTGACCGTGTTGCTCGCGACGACGAGCGTGTTGCGCACGGCCCCGTTCAGGTCGGTCGGCGACTTGTCGTCGTTGCCGGGATGCCCGAACGCCTTCATCGCCCGGACGATCGCCGCCACCCGTTCGACACCTTCGAGCGTCTGCACGATGGCCTGCGGCACCTCAACGGCCAGGAAGTCGATGTCGACCTGGCTCGACGGCACGGTGGCGTTCAGGACGTCGTCGAACGCGTCGCCGATGAAGCGCACGTTGTCGCCGATGAACTGGATCGGGGTGTTGATCTCGTGCGCGATGCCGGACGCCAGTTGGCCGACCGACTCCAGTTTCTGCGCATGACGTAGCTCGGCTTCGAGCCTGGACCGCTCGGTGACGTCGTGCAGGTTGGCCACGATGCCCGCCACGGCTGGATCCTCGAGAAGGTTGGTGAACGAGGCTTCCATCAGCAGGTAGGAACCGTCGTCGCGGCGGATCCGGCAGTGCAGCGAGTCGCCTGCGTCCTCGTCGGTGGACAGTTCACGTAGCCGGTTCAGCACCGGATCGCGGTCGACGGGGTGCAGCACGTCGCCGAGCGGCGTCCCGGTCAGCTCGTCGTCGGACACGCCGAGAATGGCGAGCGACGCCGGGCTGACGTAGCGCAGCTTGCCGTCGACGTCACAGACCAGGGTCAGGTCAGACGAGTTCCGGACCAGCGCTTGCAACCGGCCGGCTGCCGCAAGCTCTGCGGCCTGCTCGGCATCGCTCGACGACTTGCGCCGCAATGACGCGGTGTAGGCGAGCAACAGTCCGACGCCGAGGATCGAAGCGCCGCTGATCACGATTACGGTCGCCACGGTGAGCGTGTCCTCGGCCCGGTCCGCGCGGTCGGCGAGGGTGGCCGCGGCAGGCGCCAGCAAGCTGGTGGGGCGCGAGCCTCGCGGATCGTCCGGCGCGTCGGAGCCGAGGCGCTCGTATGCGGTCTGCACGACGGTCTGGTCGAATTGCGCCGCCCGGTCGAGCCGATGCTGCTTGATGAGCTCGAGTTCCTGCGCGACGGCGGCGCTCAGGTCTGCGCTGGCCGCCTGGATGCCCTTGCCGACCGGCGTGAGTTTCGCGAGCGCCGTGGTCTCGCGCGCGAGCTCGCTGCGCAATGCGACGCTGAATTCGGCATCGGCCGGCCGCAGTGGGACGCCGTGGGCGTTGCCCTTCAGGACGAATCGCTCGGCGTCGATCAGATGCGAGATCCGGGCCAGGTGGATCTGCGCCTGGCGCTCCTGCTCCTGTTCATCGGCGAGTGCGAGCACGCCGAAGATCACCGCGACGACCAGCGCGAGGATTGCTACGACCACGCCGCCCGCGGTGAGTTTGTGGCGGAGCACAGGCGATCGGCGACGTGCACCGGCAGAGACGCCGGATGGCGCATCTGCCGTGCTGGCCGCAGCCGAACGCTGTGTCATCAGGGTCCTTCTGTTATCGCACCGGCCCGGTGCTGTGTCCTGTGCAGCACCGAGCCGGTGTCGAGCGGTCCCCGACGAGCAGGCTCTGCGTCCGTGAGGTAAGCGTTAGCCCAATGATAGAGAGTATGCGCTGCACCAGGCATCTCGGTAAAGGCGAAAGTCCTCGCGAATCGGATGCTGCCACGCTGCTGCCGGAAATTCAGCGAGGTATCGGCGGATTTGCTGAGTTCGGTTCTGGACGTGAATCGACTGGTAACCGCCGTTCTACCCGAGACGGCCATAAATGGCCTGAGCGCACTCGCGCGAACGGTCCGTGTGCGGTGTTTGTCGCGCTGCGTGTTCACCGCCGTCACTGCGCCGACACCTCGGCGGTGCGCCGCTCGATGCTCGCCACGATCATCTCGTTGCGTCCGGCGTCCTTCGCTGCGTAGAGCCCGTCGTCCGCGGCGCTGACGAGGTCGTCCGGAGTGTCCGCGGGCCCGACGACGCAGCCGCCGCTGACGGTCACATTGATGGCCGGGCCACTTGTCTCGGACGTGTCGAACGGCGTCGCATCGACGGACGCGCGGATCCGCTCCGCGACGTGTAGCGCGCCCTCCAGATCGGTGCTCGGCAAGATGACCAGGAACTCCTCGCCACCCCACCGGCCGGCGATGTCGCCGGCGCGCAGGTGCCTGGTCATTCGCTCCGCGAACTCGCAGAGGACGCGGTCGCCGGCCGCATGCCCGTACGTGTCGTTGACGCGCTTGAAATGGTCGATGTCGAGCAGCAGCAGGCCGAGGTCGCGCTGCGAGCGCCGTGCCGTGCTGTGCTCGCGGGCGAGCTGGTCTTCCAGGTGCCGCCGGTTGTACAGGCCGGTGAGCATGTCCGTCCGGCTCACGCGCTCCAGGTCGGCATTGCGCTCCCGAAGCCGGTCCTGCAGCTTCTTGACGTGCGCCGCGG
This sequence comes from Jatrophihabitantaceae bacterium, assembly GCA_036506855.1. Classification (GTDB taxonomy): domain Bacteria; phylum Actinomycetota; class Actinomycetes; order Mycobacteriales; family Jatrophihabitantaceae; genus DASXRA01. Next base: position 8,528 of record DASXRA010000071.1, on the reverse strand, counting down.
AGCCGACGCGCGCGACCAGCTCGGCCGCCTCGAACGGCTTCTTCAGGTAGTCGTGAGCGCCGGCCCGCAGCCCGGCGACCATGTCGTCCATGCTGGTGCGCCCGGTGAGGAAGACGACCGGGATGTCGGCGAGTGCCTCGTCGCGCTTGAGCGTGGCCAGAACCTGATGGCCGTCGAGACCTGGCATCTCGACGTCGAGGAGCACGACGTCCGGTGGTGACTGGACGCACATCGCGAGGGCGGCGTCCCCGTCCGCGGCCTCGACGACGTCGTAACCCTCGTCCTCCAACCGGGCGCGGACGACTGCCCGCACGACGAGCGAGTCGTCGGCGATCAGCACAGTCGAGTGCGCGCTGTTCACAGGTGCCCCGCCAACGCGTCGGGATCGGCGATCAACATCAGCTCGCCGTCGCTCTCGACGGTGCCCGACACGAACAGGCGGGCCTGGCCCTCCGGGGCGCTGCGGATGTCGTCCTCGTCGATCCGGCGCAGGCCGATGACCTGATCGACGAGCAGCCCGAAGCGCTTCGCCGACGCGCCGTCGGTCTGCACGACGAGCACGTGCGAGCCGGCGACGCCGAGCGGTGAGATGACGGTAAGCGGCGGCTGGCCGGGGATCAGGCCGGCGACGTCGCGCCCTGGGTCTGGCAGGGCGATCATGCCGGTCGTGGCGCGCACCGCACGCGTCGCCTCGACCGGCATGCAGTACGACGCGTCGCCGGTACGGAAACAGACCATCGTGATCATGGCGCCACCACCTGTCGTTTGCTGGCCAGCAGGCCGAGCAGCTCGTCGGCGGCGTAGCCCTCCATCGCGCTGTCGACGTGCCCCTCCTCGCCGTGCAGCAGCGCTCGCTGCGCGGCGCCGAACGCGCGCTGTGCCGAGGGCTGGTCACCGGCGGCCTCCAGAGCGAGGCCGAGATGCAGGTGGGCGATCGCGTCGTCCGGTGCGAGGTAGGCCCACTTGCGGAACGCGACGATCGCAAGCTGCGTGTCGCCCGCGTCGAGGGCCTGCTGCCCGTCGCGGGCAAGCCCGTTCGGCGACTCGGCGTTGACCGGGACGGCCGCCAGCGCCGGCCGGTGTGCGCGAACGGCGCGCCGGACCGAACGAGCTGGGGGCTGCTCGACCGACCGCACCGACACGGACACCGGTCCCAGCACCGTCCCCGGCCCCGGCACACGCGCGGGCGCGGGCGTGGGCGCCATCCGGCGCCGGTAGATGAACGTCTCGTCGACCCGCACCGTCTCGAAGCGGTCGCTGACCGGCCAGATCGACTCGGCCGATCCGAGGAACAGGTAGCCGCCCTGGGGCAGCGCGTCGGCAACCTGATCGAGGAATGCGCGCGTGTGCTCCGGCGAGAAGTAGATGAGGACGTTGCGGCAGAAGACCACCTGCGCGGGACGCACCCGGTCCGGCAGCGGATCGACGAGGTTGTGGCGCATCGTGGAGACGCGGTTGCGGATGGCGTCGTTGACCTGCCAGCCCTTGCCGGAGTGCGTCATGTGGCGGGCGAGCCGGGCCGGCGACAGGCCGGACACCTCGCGCGGCGCGTAGCGTCCGGCGTCGGTCCGCTGCAGCGCGGCCGTCGACAGGTCCGACGCGATCACGGTGCCGGCGATGCCCTGCTCCTCGAGGACCATCGCCAGGCTGTACGCCTCCTGCCCGTTCGCGCAGCCGGCGCTCCAGATCGTGACCGGTTGCGCGAGGTGGGGCAGCACGTCGCGGGCGAGTACCTCGAAGTGCTCGGGATGACGGAAGAAGCTGGTCTCCTGGACGGTGATCCGGTTGAGCAGACGCTGCAACGCGTCCGGTTGGGTCAACGTGCCGGCGTAGGTGGTCAGCTCGGCGCCGGTCGCGGCCGCTTCGTCGCGGATGCAGCGCCGCAGCCGCCCGCGCAGCGTCGGCTCCGGGCGCAGGCCGATCTGCCCGTTGAGCAGCTTGGTGACCTGGTCGACGACTGCGTCCAGCTGGTCGTAGCTCATACCCGTGCCCCGATCCCGGCGGCGCGCACGGCGTGACGCACCGCGGCGGCCAGTTGCGAGAGCGGTCGCAGATCCGTGACGGCGCCGAGCCGATGCGCCGCTCGCGGCATGCCGAACACCGCGCAGGACTCCTCGTCCTGCCCGAGCGTGTGGCCGCCCCGATCGTGGATCGCCAGCAACCCGCGCGCGCCGTCCTCGCCCATGCCGGTCAGCAGCACACCCACCGCGGCGGGGCCCGCGTACTCGGCTACCGAGGCGAACAGCACGTCTGCCGACGGCCGATGCGTGGTGACCGGCTGTGGGTCGAGTTCGAGGTGGTGGTTAGCGCCGAGGCGGAGGTGGACGCTGCCGGGCGCGAGGTAGACCCGGCCGGGACGGGCGATCTGCCCGTGCTCGGCCATCTCGACGGGCAGCGCGGAGACCCGCGACATCCAGCCGAGCAGCCCGCTGGTGAACTCCGGATGCAGGTGCTGCACGACGAGTACCGGAGCGGGCAGCCCGCCCAGGCCGGCGAGCAGCGTCGCGAGCGCGCTCGGCCCTCCGGTCGAGGCAGCCATCGCGACGATGGGCGGACGGCCGGTAGCCGGCGCCGCGACCGGCCGCAGCGTCCGGGCGTGGCCGCCGCGCAGGTGGCGGATCACGTGAACTGTGCTCAGTCGGCGCACCGCATCACGCAGCTCGGCGCCCGAGGCCGGCGTCCAGGCGGCAGGTGCGGGCAGCGCCTCCAGCGCGCCAGCGACGAGAGCCTCGACCACGGACGGCGAATCAGGCTCGGCGGTGCCGGGCGCGAGCACGAGGATCGGTGTCGGCGTGCGGCCCATGATCTTCTCGATGACGTCGCGGCCGCGTCCCCGGCCGACGGCGAGATCGAGGACGACGATGTCCGGACTGGTACTTGCGACAAGAGCGAGCGCGCCCGCGCCGTCGGAGACGTGACCGACGACCTCGATGTCGCGGTCGCGCTGGAGCACCGGGGTGATGCGTGCGGCGTCGGCCGGGCCGAGGACGACCACGACGGCGCGGATCATGCGCGCACCCCGAGCAGGCGGTTGACGGCGGCGAGCAGGCTGCCTTCGTCGAAGCCGCTCTTGATGATGTAGCCGTCCGCGCCGGCGTCCAGGCCGCGCTGCCGGTCGGTCTCGCTGGACCGCGAGCTGAGGATGAGGACGGGGATGTTCGTCAGCGACGGGTGCGCCCGGATCGCCTCGGTGAGCCCGAAGCCGTCCATGTTCGGCATCTCGATGTCGGTGAGGACCAGGTCGCTCGGCTCTTCGGCGAGCCGCGAGAGCGCCTGCTTGCCGTCGTTCGCGACGCGGACGTCGAAGCCGGCCCGCTCGAGGATGCTGCGCTGCAACTCGCGGACGGTCAGCGCGTCGTCGACCACGAGGATCCGGCGGCGGGTCGCCTGCGCTCCGTCGGCGGTCGGACGTGCCGTGGTGACCGGCGCGGCGTGGCGTGCCCGCTGGATCAGCCCGGGCGGGTCGAGCACGACGAGGACCGAGCCGTCCGGCTCGACGCTCGCTCCGGCGACGGCGGGGAGGTGTGGCAGCAGCCGGTTGAGGCCCTTGAGTACGACGTCGCGTTGGCCGACCAGCCGGTCGACCTCGAAGGCGTGCCGGTGCGCGGTGTCCGCGAGCACGACGATCGAGCCACCTGAGACGTCCGCGGTGGCGTCCAGGCCAATCGTGCCTGCGAATGTCGAAACCGGCACCGGCCGGCCCTCCACCAGCACGACCGGACGGCCCTCGGCGTGGTGTTGTGCCGACGGGTCGTTGCGCTGCGACAGCACGACACGGTGGAACGGCAAGGCGAAACGCTGGCCGGCCGTCTCTACCAGCAGGCAGCGCAACACGGCGAGCGTGATCGGCACGACGATCCGGAACTCGGTGCCGCCGGCCGGCTGGGAGCGAACCTCCACTCGCCCGCGTGCCGACTCGACGTTCACCCGGACCACGTCGAGCCCGACGCCGCGCCCGGACACGTCGGTGACGAACGACGTGGTCGAAAGCCCGGAGTGCATGGTGAGGCGGAGCAGCTCGTCCTCGGTCATGCCGTCGGTGTCGACGCCACGCTTGGCCGCCTGCGCGCGCACGGCGTCGATGTCGATGCCACGGCCGTCGTCGGTGACCGCGATGATCACCTCGGACCCGAGCTGCATGGCGTGCAGCCGGATCGTTGCCTCGGCGGGCTTGCCCGCGGCCTCGCGCTCCGCGGGCGACTCGACGCCGTGGTCGACGGCGTTGCGCACGAGGTGCAGCAACGAGTCGGACAGCTGGTTCAGCACGCCACGGTCTAGCTCGGTGTCGCCGCCCCGAACGTCCCAGCGGATCTTCTTGTTCTGGGTACGCGCCAGGTCGCGGACCGCGCGGTGCAGCTGGTCGGTGATGGTGGCGACGGGCACCATGCGGGTGCGCATCGCGCGGTCCTGCAGATCGTTCACGGATCGGGACAGGTCGTTGAACTCTGCGCAGGAGGCCGGGTCGACGCCGAGTTGATCTTTGAGCATGCGTCCCAGACGAAGGTGCGCGGTGGCCGATTCGCCGACCAGGCGAACCAGCTCGTCCAGGCGCTCCATCGGAACCATTACCAGGCCGGACTTCTCGCCGGACGGCGCCCGCTTCTCGGCCACGGTATCGGCGACCGGTTCGGGCTCAGCCACCGGCGTGGGCTCGGGCTGCGGGTGGGACCCGTTCCCGGCGGCCGGCGTGCTGGGCGCACCCTCGTCGCCGGCGATGACCGCGCTCAGCCGGTCGGCACCGGCGAGCAGGACGTCGATGACGTCCGGCGTCACGGAGCGCTTCTGCGAGCGCAGGTCGTCGAGGAGCTCCTCTAGTTCATGCGCGCAGTGGCTGACGTCGTCGAGTCCCGCCACGGCCGACGAGCCCTTGATCGTGTGGACCTCGCGGAAGATCGAGCCGACCAGCTCGGCGTCGCCACCGGTCTGTTCGAGTTCGAGCAGCAGCTCGCCCAGATTGGCCATCCGCACCTCGGCCTCCTGGGCGAACAGCGCGCGCACCTGCTCGATGGCGATCATGCCGAAGCCACCTGGATGTCCGCGCCGCCAAGGCGTTCGGCCCCGAGCAGGACGGCCGGATCGATCAGCACGACGATGCGGCCGTCGATGTTGAACGCGCCGGTCGTGCCGGGCAGCTCCGAAGCGGACGTCGCCGTGTCGAGGACGACGCGCTCGGGCGTTCCGGTCGTGGCCAGCCCGGCCGGCCCCTGCGGAGTGTTGACGACGACGGCGAACTCGACAGCGTCCACCGTGCCGACGCCGAGCAGCGCAGCGGTGTCGAGCAGCGGGACGATCTCGCCGCGCAGGTTGAACAGGCCGAGCACCATCGACGGCGCGGTCACCAGCGGGGTGACCGGCGGAGCGGCCACGACCTGGCGCACCCACTCGACCGGCAGCGCGTACGCGTCGGCTCCTACGGGCAGTAGCACGGTTTGCACAGGGTCACCGTGGCCCGTTGGTTGCGGCGCTGGTCGATCCGTTGGACGACCCGTTGGACCGCGACCCGTTGGTCGCGCCCGCGGCGGTCGCTTCGAGCGTGCCGGCCAGGTCGGCAAGCGTGCCGCTGGCGGCCGCGATCTGCTGAGCCGTCGACGACACCTGCCGGCTGGCGTCGGTGAGCTGCTCCATCGTCTCGACGACCTGGGCGGTCGCGCTTCGCTGCTGCTGAGTGGTCAGCCGGACCTGGCCGTTCGCCTCGGTCACCGCGTCGAGCAGGGCCAGGCCCTGCTGCAACTGCTTGGTGCCCTTCTCCATCGCCATGACGGTTGCGTTGGTTTCGCCCTGCACCGCGCCGACGATCGCGGCGATGTCGCTCGCGGACGCCTTAGAGCGCTCGGCGAGGCGGCGCACCTCGTCGGCAACGACCGCGAAGCCGAGCCCGTTCTCGCCGGCCCGCGCTGCCTCGATTGCCGCGTTGAGGGCGAGCAGGTTGGTCTGGTCGGCGATCTCGTTGATTAGCTCCAGGAGCCGGTCGATGTCGTTGACGCGGTTCGCGAGCGACAGTGTCCGCTCGCTGGACGTCGCGATGTCGGCCTCGGCCTGTTCCAGGTTGTCCCTGGTCTCGGCGGTCTGCCGGGCGACCTCGTCGACGGTGTCGGCGATCGCGACCGACGCCCGGGCGAGTTCCTCGGTGGTCGCGGTGGCCTGGGTGATCGCCGCGCTCTGCTGCGTGGTCGTGGTCGCCAGTTCGTCGGACGACGCCGAGAGCTCGGCGGCGGACGAGTTGACCTCCATGCCGGCGGTCGTGACCTGTTCGATCAGTCCTTCGCAGGTATCGAGCATCGCGTTGAAGGCGGCACCGAGGCTCACCAGCTCGGTCGAACCGCTCGGGTCGACGCGGGCGGTCAGGTCGCCGGCGGCTGCCGTCCCGGCGGCCTCGGTCAGCTTGCGAACCGGCCGGGTCGTCCACCACGCCAGGCCGATCGACGCGGCCAGCGCGAATACACCGCCCAGGACGATGATCAGGATCGCTCGGTTGCGCTGCTCGTTCACGGGCGCGAGGACGACGCTCGAGTCCTCCTGGGCGATGATCACCCAGTTCAGGTCGTCGACGAGGTCGAACCCGCCGATCACCTTGCGTCCTTGCGCGTCCACGAAGCGGGCGGTACCGCCGTCACCAGTGCTGACCGCCTTCTGAGTCGCGGCATTGTCGACAGTTGTGCCCAGTGCGCCGGCGGCGAGCATCTCCTTGTCGTCGGCCACCTTGGCCATGTCGTCACTGTCGAAGACGAGGCGGTGCTGCGCGTCGACGGTGACGACCTCGGTGCCCTCCTCCAGCTCGGGGCTGAGCAGATCCTTGAGCACGCTGGCATCGAGGTCGGCCACGATCACGCCGGTTACCGTGCCGTGAGCGCCGACGACCGGCGCGGCGATGATCCACTGGATGCGATCGCCCTGCCGCGTCAGCGACGTCATGACGGGATGACCGGCAACCGCCGTGCGGAACCAGTCCAGACCCGCCGGGTTGATGGTCGTGCCGGGCCGGCTTGTCGCCAGCACCTTGCCGGTCGCGTCAGTGGCCTCGATCAGCGAGTAGTTGCCGAGGTCCTTGTCGGCCGATGCGAGCAACGCGCCGAAATCGTCATGGTGCAGGTCCGTCGTGCCCTCATGGGCCAGTACGGTCACCGTCTTGCGCTGCTGGTCTACGAAGTCCTCGAGCCGCAGGGTCACCGCCCGGGCGAGGGCCTCGCCCTTGCGCTCGCCGGACGACGTGAGACTCGCCGAGGCCTGCGTGGTGAGCACGATGCCGAGAAGCACCATCAGCGGCAGCGAGACGACGAGTATCGCCGCGACCAGGCGCACGGCGAACCGGCGAGTCAGCAAGCGCAGGCGTGACGCGATCGATGTGCGCATGTCAGTTCCAGTCCTTCGGGGTCGCTGTTTCGGGTTGCGTCTCGTTCCGGGTGCCGATCGCCGCGAGGCTGGCGTCGATGAGGGCGGCCCGTGCATCAGCGCCGTCCAGGTCGAGCCAGGCACTCGCGGCCGGGTGCAGGATCGCGCCGAGAGCCGCCGCCGTCCTCACCTGCTCGGTTTCGGTGGCGTGGGTTCCGGTGAGCAACGACGCCAGCCGCCGGGTGCGGGCCGTCCATGCGTCAGTCGAGTCGATCTGGTCTCGAGCCGCGGCGTCGCCGGTCAACAGCTCGACGGTCGCCCGGTTGTCCAGGACGAGCCCGGCGAGCTCGCGCAACAGGTGCTCCCGCTGACGGCCGGTCGGCGGGTCGCTGACATCGGCGGCATCGAGCACGCGATCGAGCACGTGCAGGTACGGGTCGACGACGGCGGCGAGCAGATCAGCCTTCGAGCTGAAGTGGTGCAGCACCGCGCCGCGGGTCAGCCCGACCTCGCCGGCGATCTCCTGCAGCGTCGTGCCGCGGTACCCGTGCCGGCGGAAGGCGGCAAGCGCCGCGCACCTGATGTCGCGGCGAGTGTCTGCGGGGGCCTTGCGCACGTCCTGTCCTTCCGTCCGAGCGTCGCCCCCGCAGCGCTGGTTGTTTGCTGCATCCCGTATCGGCATCGAAGCCGGCCACTTGACCGACCAGTCAGTTAATGTTGATCTTCTGCAGGTCGAGATCTGCCGAACAGAGACATTGGTCCCGGTTGGTCGGGCCTAAATGATCAACGGTTGGCGATTGAAGAATCTGCGCTCGGCGCCTCAGTTCTGTCCGGACGATGCCGATAGGTCACGCGTGCGGAGGGAACCCACTCATATGCGACATGACTCGCGGCCTTTGCCACGATCCGGGCGGCGCGAACCACTGCCTCAGCCCCAGGCGCCGTTCGACCGCGCGCAATTGCCGAGCGCCGAACCGGCACGTCAGCGCCGCCTGATCCACCTCATGGCGCTTGTCGCGCTCGCCGCCAGCTTCGCCTATCTGAGCTGGCGCGTCGCGTTCACGCTCGGCCCCGACCTGTGGCTCGCCGTCCCGCTGTGGCTGCTGGAGTTGCACGCCGTGTTCAGCCTCGGCTTGTTCACGTTCTCGCTGTGGGAGCTCGACAGCGTCCCCCCTCCTGCCGCGGTGTCGCACACCGAC